>JAJXXN010000329.1 GCA_021781075.1 Acidobacteriota bacterium
GGTGCGGTTGCGGAAGTCGCCCCCGCCCGCAATTCTGCGGGCAAGCTCTTGTGGATCGAGATGGGCCACGCGTTGCGCCTCGGCGAGCACTTCATCGGGAAAGACGCGCGGCAACTGATGCTTGCGAATCATCATCTCGACATCAACGCCGAATTCATCCTGCAGGCCGAGCACCTCAATCACGCGGCCAATCGCGGGCTTTGTCGGCGTGGGCCAGGCGGTAATCTCCACGTCAACCACCATGCCCTCCAGCGAGGCTTGTTTGTCACCGGCATGCAATTGCTGGCCGAGAGTGCGGTGCGGCGAGGCCCATGCAGCACCGGGCTCGGGCAGCTCCTCGCCCTCGGGGATGAGAACCCACTGACTCATGCGGTCGTCGAAGGGGGCGACCCAGTGGCCGCGTTGCCTGCTTTGCTCCCGGTCGCGGCTCGAGGTACGAAAAATCCCCACCACGGTGGCGTTGCGGCGCTCAAGGACGCGGACGATGCGGCCCTGCCAACGGCCATCGCGGCCCGGCTCGACTTCGACCAGCACCTGGTCGCCCTGCATGGCGGAGTGAATTTGGTTGGGTGGGATGAAGACGTCTTCCTGTGTAGCGGATTGGCCGGCATTGGGGCGGACAAAACCGTAGCCATCGCGGTGCAGGTCTAGGCGGCCTGCGATGAGGTTCTCGCGCGTGGCGCGGACGACGCGGCCTCCGGAATCCGCCTCAGCGGTAACCGCCTTCGGAATCCCCCACATCTCGCGGTCGAGTCGGACAAGCTGGCCGCTCTTGGTGAGCCGGTCGAGTTGCGTGAGCAGCAAGCGCCGCTCGCGGCCTCCGCCCAGGCCAAGTTCGCGGACGAGTTGTTTATAGCCTGCCTTCTCGCCGGGGGAACGACGAATCCGGCCGAGCAGTTCTGCATCGGTCATGGATTAAGACTACCTCTTTCAACCCATCTGCTATCCTGCGTAACCTGCCGGCTGAAGCAACACGCACTCCAGAGCACTCAAATGAAAATCTTTGTTGATTATCAACGGCCCCGGTTTCCAACAAAGAAAATATAAGCGGATTCTCACTTAATAAGCTTCTGAAGCAGTGATGAGTTTCACCACACCGGGAGAGCGCGGATGGGTCAAGAAAAAATCGGCGCAGGAACGTAAGATGGGCGGCATTCGAAAACCCTCGTTTTGACAGGCATCACCCTTAACATTTCACCACCACCCAATCGGCCTTCAATGTTGGAAATGGGAGCACAATTATGCCTAGTCCAGATAATTTTTCTTTCTCTCCAAGTTGTTACAAGGTTCAACGTAGCGCGTCCAAGTAACACAGCTAGATAGATCGAGAGTTGTGTTTGAACCATCATTGGAGGTGAACGACATGCAATCTCAAAGAATGTGGAATCGATGGGGTGGGGTGTGGACCGCCGGCCTTGCCACTCTCCTTGTTTTGGGAATCTCCATTGCAGTTGTGGCTTGCAGCGGCACCGGCTCGACGTCGACTTCTGGAATGGGCACGGTGAACACCCGATTGAGCGATCCCGCAACCTGCGAAACGCCGACGGGCCCCTTCTCGCACGTGTATGTGACGATCACAGACGTGCAGGCCAATCTCAGCGCATCGGCAGGTGCAACAGATCCTGGATGGGTTGACCTGACACCCAGTCTTTCAAAATCCCCCCAGCAAATCGATCTGCTTGGGCAAGCCAGTAATCAATGTTTTCTCGCCACCCTCGGGGACGCGCAACAATTGCAGGCGGGCAGTTACCAGCAGATTCGCATCATCCTCGCCGCAAACAGCACTGGTGCAAACATCACCAATAATGCTTGCGGCAACAGTGCGGCCAATTGCGTCATCCTGGGTTCGGATGGCAGCGTCCATACATTACAGCTCTCAAGTGAAGCCAAGACGGGTATCAAGATACCCTCCGGACAGATTGCCGGCGGCGCCTTCACCATTGCCGCTGGTCAAACCGAAGATCTGGATATTGACTTCAGTACATGCGAGTCCATCGTCGAGGAAAACGATCAATATCGCTTGAAGCCGGTACTTCATGCTGGCGAGGTTAGCACCACCTCGACTTCAATCAATGGCAGGATTCTGGACAATGCCACCGGGAATCCCGTCAATGGCACCGTCATGGTGGCGGTAGAACAAAAGGATTCGACCGGTGTGGATCGGGTTCAGCGCTCAATTCTTGCCAATGCCGACGGATCTTTCGTCTTCTGCCCGTTGCCTAGCGGAACCTACGACATTGTTGTCGTCGGAACCCGTGCTGATGGCTCCCTGTATGAACCGGCTATCGTGACAGGCGTTTCAGTCGGCAGCACAGTTGGCACAGTCAACCTCTTTTTGCCCACAGTGGCACCTGGAGTGACCGCAACCACCGCAGCGCAACTCAATGGGGTTGTAACATCACAGAACAGCAGCAACGCCGGCACGGTTGCCGACATAGAACTGAGCGTGTTGGAGTCAGTCAACGGAACGGTCTACACGATTCCATTGCCACCGACTGCAACACAGAGCTCCGCAACCATGTCGGTGGAGACAGAGTCTGGCGCCAGCTGTACCGTTGGCACTGATTGTGTCAGCTATAGCCTTACAACGCCCACTGGCGCACCTTACCTCGGTGCATGGACATCCACAGGCATCACACTCACAGTAGTAGGGAGTTCCGCCAGCTACGTGATCGATGGCAATGCCTTCGTGCCAAGCTCAGGCGGAACGAGTGATTGCAACCCCACTGAGATAAAAACAGCTGTCACTACGCTGGCCATCACTGGACAGGGCACAGTGTCACTGCAGCCGCTAGCATTTACACAGTGCATGTAAGCAAGTATTGTTACCGTAAGACAAGCAAGTGGCCTTCGCACCATTCCCAGGGGATGCGAAGGCCCTTGCTTCTGCCGTAAACCATCCATCGTGCGCCCTTTGTTCAGTCTCATGGCATCCTCCCCAGGTTGGTATCTGTGCTTCCCTTACAGGTGAAGATTTCTGCACAGGGGTGATTGGATGCCTTGTAGACCTATCAGGACGTAATCAACATGTGGAGTTGGTTCTCCACGCGCGACGCGGATGGCCGGCTGGCACACCTTACCCGGAGTGCGGGATATCTTTCATCGAGCAAAACCTTGCCTGTGCGTCATACACAAAGGCCACCCTAGCGGGTGGCCTTCGGTTTTTACCGATGATGCGTCCAAGAGTTGCCAGGACGGCCAGTCCTCAGTCCCCGGAGACGGTCTCTTCAACCTTCTTGGCCGGGGCGATGGAGTCAAGTGAGACGAGACCTTCGACGGGTTTTTCGCCGAGGATGTGCTGGCGATAGAGCTTGGCCATGCGCTGGTTCTCGGCCTGCTGCTCGGGGGTGAGGTTTTTGTTGTCGCGGGCGCGGAGGCGTTCTTCGCGCGCGTTTTTGGCAATGCCAAGCTCGTCGAGCGTGTGGTTGGCCTCGGAGTTGACGTGCTCCATGCGCAGGTTGAGGTCGTGGCCGACGCTGGTCATGCCGACCTTCTTGCCGCCGGCGAAGATCTCGTGGCGGCCGTGCTCCTCATACCACTTGGTCAGCGTGGCGGTCATGTGCATCTTCTCGATGATGTTGCGCCAGCCGATGCCGGTGTTGTAGGCGCAGAAGCTGATTTCGCCCTCCTGCGTGGCATAGGGGATGATGCACTGCTCGGTGCGGCGGAAGTCGTAGTTGAAGAGGTCCTGGAACCACATGCCGGCGATGAAGAGGAAGTTCCAGCGGTCCTGACGGCGGAGCTTGATGTCTTCCATGGTGCGGTCGCCGGAAACCTTGCCATAGTTCTTGCCGGTGGCGTTGAAGGTCTTGTCCATCTTCCTCATCATGTCGGTGATTTTGAAGTGGGTGGGCGCCTTGAAGGGGTCGTAGTTGCGCATGAGGCTGAGCGCGAGCCCAAATACGGAAAGGAACTTGCCGCGCGCGGCGTCATTGATTTTTGCCAGGTCCTTGGCTACCTTGTCCATGTTGAGGAAGGCGGTGACGGGCACGGCTTCCTTGGTTTCCTTGTCGATCATCATGGCCATGCCGATGCCGCAGTTGGGGTGGCAGCCGCAGCTCAAGGAGCCCCAGTCGTGTTGAGGCCCGTGGATGAGGTCGGCCCAATCGCTGAAGGTGCTCATGAAGCTGATGGGGAACCAATCGCGCTCGGGCTCGCCGTAGCCGGTTTGATTTTTGACGTCGTGCGCCATGTGGCTAAGGGTGTAACGCTGGGCAAGGCGGCGCTCGTCGCTGATGTCCTCATCGCGGCCGGTGAAGCTGACGGGCTGGAAGCTGAGGAAGGAGATTTTCTTTGGATTGTCGAGGGCGAACTGGATGATGCGGCCCACCTGCTCGTTGTTGATGCCGTTGATGATGGTGGTGACGGGAACGATGTCAACGCCGGCCTCGTGCAGGTTGTTGATGGCCTGGAGCTTGACGTCGAACAGGTTGCCCACTTTGCGATGCGAGTTGGCGGCGTTGCCGATGCCGTCGAACTGCAAATAGACGTAGCGGAGGCCAGCCTCGGCGGCAGCGCGGCAAAGTTCCTTTGACTTGGCGAACTCAATTCCATTCGATGCAGCCTGCACGCTGTTGTAGCCGACCTTCCGAGCGTAGGCGATGGCATCGAGGAAGTAGGGCGAAAGCGTGGGCTCGCCGCCGGAGAACTGGACACTCATCTGGCGCCTGGGCTTGATGGTGATGGCGTTGTCGAGCATGGTCTTGATCTCGTCCCAGGTGAGTTCGTGGACGAAGCCAACCTGATTGGCGTCCATGAAACAGGGGTCGCACATCATGTTGCAGCGGTTGGTGAGGTCGATGGTGAGAACGGCGCCACGGCCGTTGGTGATGGTGGATGTGCCGTGATGGTGGAGGTTCTTGTCGCCTTCGCCGTGGGCGCGCATGTCACGCCCCGGGAAGCTCTCTTCCAGGTGCTTGAAGAACTTGGCGTCGATGGACATGATGTCTTCAAAGTGGCCGTGCTTCGGGCAATCCTTCACCATCCAGATTTCGCCATCGCGCTCGATGATTTGCGCCTTGATCTCGCCGACCTTCTCGTTGAGCAGGACTTCATGGGGCAGCTTGCCGTCGATGATCTGCTGGCGAATCTCAGGCACGCACTTGGGGCAGAGCGAGTCGGTAGTACGGGGCCAGCCAAGCGGGGGCTTCTCTTTTTGCCAGCTTTTTTGGAGGGGCTTGTCAGACCATTTGGGGGTAAAGCCGGGGTTGGGGCTGATGCGGTTCAGACGCTCGAAGACCACCCACGCGCCTTTTGCGGCGTAAACTGCTGCTTTTTCAACAACTTTGACTGCCTTGCCCATGATGTTTTCTCCTCTGAATGGGTTTAGGACTGAAACTTGTGTTGAGGCCATGGGGCCTTGATGTTCTACCCGCATCCAGTTGAAAATACGGGTATATAAAGCCATTACGAGAGTAGCCGAACCGGACAGTCAAGCCAATTGAAGTGCATTGAATGGCAAAATGCGGCAGCGAATGGTTGAGAGGCATTTGTGAATGGGAATTTTGACGTGGTCGAAAAAACTATAAGTTGTTGATTTGATGAGGCGGCGGCGAAATTTACTAAGTGGACATATCTCTTTATTTGCTTTTGAAAATATACGCTTGATGTCTTATGCCGGTCATCATGTTTGAAAAGTGTATGAGTCCACTTTCGATTCCCAACCCAAGTAACGTGACAGATACACGGCGCGATTTACGGTCGGTGAACGATGGAAAGAATTTGAGGCTTTCAAAGACCAAGCTGAACGCCGCTTGGACATTCTTGAAGCGGTGGCGTGCATTGTGGCTGGGCACTTCGGCGAACTTGTGGTTGAACCTGCAAAAGCATTATGAACTGCGGTTGGCTGAAAAAGAGATTGGCAGGGAGATCAGGAGCACCATCATCAGTCGTGAACAGCAGATCAAAGCCGCCGCATTATAGGAATTTCCCGCTTACCATCTCCTTACTGTGGGTTCGTCTTGGCCACGTTGTTGATGATGTTCTGGATAAAGACGTCGTGGAAGTGGATGCGCTTGGCGATGTCGGGCAGAAACTCGGTGATGAGGTTGTCCGTGGGTGCGGTGGCGAGGTTGACGACGTAGCGGGTGGAAGTGGCGCGCAGGTTGGTTTGCTGGTCGGGGACATAGAAGTTGGCGAATTCACCGCTGATGGCGCTGCCCACAAGAAAAGCATAATTTGGCATTCCGCGTCCGTTGTCGCCCTGCGCCCAGACGACGGCAATGGCGGTGTGCAGGATGCGGCGCTTGATGGAGGCTTGCGGCATGCGGTGGTAGTGTGGGTCCTGGCGAAAGACGGCGGGGACGAGAAAGGTGCCGAAGAACTCGCCGGTCATGTCCTCAGTGAAGCTCACCCCGAGGTTGTTGCCGAAGCCGTGGAAGCCGGGGCCGTAGGGCGAGTGGGAGTCGATGGCGGTGGCAAAAGCCGACTGGCCGCCGAGAGTGAGGAGGTTGAAGGGGTCAAAGAGATTGCGAGCCGCAAGCCTGGCTTTTTCCTTTGGAGTGAGGCGGGTGACTTTGGGGCCGTCAACGAAGCGCAGCTTCATGGCCAGCTCTTTCATGCTGTGCGCGACCGGCTCAACTATGGGACAGAAGGAGGGGATTTGATCCACGGAGAAGGCGCTGCGCCGGACGGCGTTTTGCAGGGTGATGCGGGCTCGGTCGGAGGGGTTGTGGCGCTCAAGGATGCGCTCCATGCAGAATTCATGCGCCGCCACCTGCACTAGTGGTGAATTGGAAAGTGCGTGCGGAGATTGAGCGGTGGCGGGGGTTTGAGCGGCGGCAGGGGTTTGAGATGCATGGGCTGCGGTGGGCTGCTGCGCCCCGGTGGAGGCCGAAGCCCCGCAGAGCAGCAGGAGGGCGATCACCTGGCATGCAAAGATTTTCATTTTTGAAAAACCGCCGTTGGAGAACAGAATATCCCATTCGGAATGAGGGTTACATTCACGGCACATTGCCATGGCGCACACCTTGACCGCTGGCGCAACAAGGCGAAAGACTGAAGGGGAGGTTCCTGCTTGCGCCATGCCACCCGCACCCGCGTCACTCCCCGGCATTTGTCGCTTCTTCCGCTGTGCCTAGCGGCCACATTTTTTCTTGCCGGGTGCAGCCACAAGGTCAAGGATGAGCAATTGCCGCCTCCGCTGCCGCTGCCCGCGCAGGGCTCGGTGCGCCCGGGCTACGCGCAGCCGCGCACTCCCCCCACATCGACAAACCCCGCGGCAACGGCCCCGGTTGCGGTCAGCACGGAGGACCTGGAGTTTGTTGAATCGCACCGTCCGATTTACTCGGAGGATGGCTATGCCACCTGGTACACGGCCGCGCGCGGGCGGCACACGGCCAACGGCGACCTGTTCAACGACAATGCGATGACAGCTGCGCACCGGACACTGCCATTTGGCACGCTGGTGAAAGTGACAAATTTGAAGACCGGGCAGGCGGCGATCTTGCGCATCACGGACCGCGGGCCGTTTGTGGAGGGGCGCATACTCGACCTGACCAAAGCCGCGGCGAAGGCGATTGGCAATTATCGCGAGGGGCTTTCGCATGTGCGCGTGGATGTGTATGAAACGCCCAAGCCGATTGAAGCGGGCGGCAAGTGGTGTGTGCAGATTGGGGCCTTCAAAGACGAAGAGGCGGCGCTTCAATTGAAGGCGCAGTTGATACACAAATACCCGGATGCGCGGGTGATTGAGTTTCCCGGCGAGGCAAGCTACTGGGTGCGCATACGGCCAGCGGATGGAAACCGCGAGGTGGCCGAGCACATTGCCGCGCGGCTGAGGCCGGTTGAGGGCACGGCATTTTTAACGCGGCTGGACTGATTATTTTATTGTCAACCCCGATCCCGGTCATTACTATTGCCCCAAGCAAAAAATCAAATTGAACCCCGCTGTTCAATTTATGCGGAATCATGCGCCATTCCCCCTTCATGAGGCGTGTATCCGCTGGAGGTTTGCACGATGCAATTGCGCACGACGGCCAACTGGCCCGCGCGCGACGACCGGCGCATCACATTGGTCTGGCTTGCGCTGTTCCTCGCCATCACGCTGGTTGGTTTTGGCACTGACTTGGGCGGTTATTTGCATGAAGAGCCGGCTGTGCCGGCGATTGTGCATGCGCACGCCATTCTGGCAACAATCTGGCTGCTGATTTTGACCGCGCAGGTGGCGCTGGTTGAGACGGACAATGCCAAACTGCACCGCAAATTCGGATGGTTTGCCGCCGGTTGGGCCGCGCTGTTGACGGTGGTTGCGGCATGGGGCGAGCTGGACCATCAGGCGCTTTTTGTCCATCAGCAGAACATTTACGCGCATGTGCCGGGAAGATCAACTTCGTTTCTGGCCGTCTCCATCGGCGGCTTGGCTTGCTTTGCGTTGTTGACGCTGTGGGCAATCCTGCTCAGGAAAAATACCGCGGCGCATCGGCGCGTGATGATGGTTGCGAACATATCCATCGTCTCGCCGGGCTTCGGGCGCTCGTCTCCGGGGCGGCGCCGGGCGACACGGACTGGCCTATCGCCGGCGGCGCCATCGGCTACCTGGGCTACGAGCTCGGACGGGGGGCCGCGCGGCTTGCGCCGG
>JAJXXN010000003.1 GCA_021781075.1 Acidobacteriota bacterium
TAGGCGTAAATCTGCGAGGGGCTGATGGCCGGGTCGTTGGCCTCAAGGCCCTTTTCAAAGGCGGGAATGGATGCGTGGCAGGGGGCCTGCTCGATGAAGATTTCCGTTGAGCCGCACCAGATCATGACAACGCGGTCAACGGTTTTGCTGAATGCCTGGATGTCGGCGATGACCTGGTTGGCGAGGTCGCGCTTGTTTTTGCCGGTCTTGACGTGGGTGCCATGGAGGCGCTTGACGTAGTGCTGGTCAAAGACGGCGGGCATGGGCTTGATGGACTCGAGGAAGGGCTTGATCTGGTTGAGGAGGTCCTTGTCGAGGACCTTGGCGTGCATGGCCGACTCATAGACGTTCTCGCTGAAGATGTCCCAGCCGGTGAAGACGATGTCATCGAGCTTGGCGAGGGGGATGAAGTCCTTGACGAGCGGGGCCTTGGCCTCGGTGCGCTTGCCGAGGCGGATGGTACCCATCTGCGTGAGCGAGCCGATGGGCTGCGCGAGGCCGCGGCGGACGGCTTCAACGCCGGCAATGAAGGTGGTGGCAACGGCCCCGAGGCCGACGACCATGACGCCCAGTTTGCCTTTGGCGGGGGCGATGGATTCAGGTGTGTTCATTCGTTCCTCCTAAAAATGAGGGGCGCGTGGCGGTGCCCACCCAGTAAAAAACAACAAACCGTTAGATTGTACCCTGCCGGGCAGGGGTTAGACAGTGTTTGCCGCCCTTACGCGGCGGATGTGGGTCCAGAGGAACCATACGGCGCCGACGACGAGGGTGATGACGATGAGCAGGTGAAAGCGGTGGAACCAGGCGTGGAAACGCGGGTCGGTGTGCCAGGCCTGGCCGAGCCTCATGCCCGCGTAGGCGAGGGCAAAACACCAGGGCCAGGAGCCGATGAAGGTGTAAATGTGAAAACGGATCTGGTTCATGCGGGCGATGCCGGCGGGGAAGGCGATGAAGGTGCGGACGACGGGCAGAAGGCGCGAGATGAGTACGGTGATGGAACCGTATTTTTTGAAGAAGCGGGTCATGAGGTCGAGGTCATGGTGGCTCATGAGGACCCAACGCCCGTATTTTTCAACCAGTGGCCGCCCGCCGCGCGCGCCCACCCAGTAGGCGAGCCATGAGCCGAGGTTGCAGCCGATGGCGCCGGCAGTGGCGACGAGGAAGAGGTTGAGGTAGCCGAGGTAGACCTCATATCCGGCAAAGGGGAGGATGATTTCGGAGGGGAGCGGGATGCAGGCCGACTCGATGGCCATGAGGAGGGAGACACCGGCGTATCCGCCGGAGTGAATGACTTGGCTGATGAAAGTGACGAGCAGGGCGATGAGGCGTTCGGTCATGTCGCAATACCAGTATAGAGTGGCGGGGGTGCCGGCGGCTTGCGCTAGACTGCGAGTGAGGTGAAGAGGATGATGGACCGGCGTGATTTTATGGCGATGGCGGCGGGGACGCTTGTTGCGTGCGGGATGCGTGTGCATGGCGAGGGCGCGGCGGCGGCCACGCTGCGGATTCCGGCGGAGGCGCGCGGGCCGCAAATGGCGGAGGATTTTATCGGGCTCTCGTATGAAGTGCAGCAACTGGCGGATCCGGAATTTTTTTCGGCACGGAATACGGGCTTGATAGGGCAGATGAGGGGCCTGGCGGCACGGGGCGTGCTGCGTTTGGGCGGGAACACGAGCGAGTTTGCGTATTGGAAGCCGGTGGAGGGCGGGCCGGAGCCTGCGCACCCGCAGACGCGGGTGGTGGAGGGCGAGCCAGCGCCGCATTATTATGCGGTGCGGCCCGAGGCGGTGCGCAACCTGGCGGAGTTTTTGGATGCGACGGGATGGAGTTGCATTTACGGGATCAACCTGGGGACGAACACGCCGGAGCGGGCGGCGGAGGAGGCTGCATTTGCGGCGCGCGCGCTGGGCGGGCGGCTGGAGTATTTCCAGGTGGGCAACGAGGCCGACCTGTATGACCACCATTTGCGCGACCCGAAGACGTGGAGTGCGAAGGCGTATCTGGAGGAGTGGCTGGCGATGACGCGGGCGATCAGCGCGCGCGTGCCCGGGGCGCGGTTTGGCATGCCGGACATTGCGACGAAGATGGAGTGGCTGACGGAGCTTGCAGAGTTGTGGGCCGCGGTGAAGGATGCGCCGCGGGTGACGACGGTGACGCATCATTATTATTTTGGCGGTCCGGCGACGAACCCGGAGGTGAACATCGGGCGGCTGCTAGGGGCGGCGGCGATGGAACGCGTGGCGCAAATGGCGGAGACGGCCAATGCGGCGGCGGCGCGGATGGGCGCGCGGGTGCGCATGACGGAGGGGAATACTTGCTACCGCGGCGGCAAGCCGGGGGTCTCGGATGTGTTTGCGGCGGCGCTGTGGTCGGCCGATTATGCGTTGCAGTTGGCCAGCCGCGGCTATACCGGTGTGAATTTGCATGGGGGCACGGGCAAGTCGGTGGCCAATTCCGTCGGGGGCGCGCTGCCGGGTGATGCAATACTCAGTGCGCAGGGGAAGACGGCGGCGGAGATCGCGACGCATCCCCACCCGTTTTACACGCCGATCGGGACCTTTGGCGGGGAGTACAAACTGGAGCCGGTGGGATATGGTTTGAAGTTTGCGGGTGCGTGGAGCGGGGCGCGGCTCTTTGAGACGGATTGGGCGGAGGCGCTGGCAACGAGCGGTGTGAATGCGACGGCCTACGCGGCGGAGATGAAGGACGGCAAGCGGTCGGTGGTGGTTTTGAACAAGGATGCGGGCAGGGACCTCGCGGTGCAGGTGCAGTTTGGCGGCGCGGAGGGGCAACGCGTGCGGGTGGAGCGGCTTGCGGCGCAGGGCCTGGAGAGCCGTGCGGCGCATTTGACGCGGGAAGCCCAAGGCGCCGAGGTGAGAAACGGCAGCGTGGAGGCGAATGTGCCGCGCGCCTCGGGGTTGCGGTTGACGCTGGCTTGAGCTGTGGTGTTGGAGCGGGATGAGTGCGCGAGATGCGCGGAGGAGGCCCGCGAAGCGAGTGCTAGGATGGGAGTGAAGGCCCGCGGGTGGCGCGAGTTCCCTGCCGGCTGATTCCCCATTTTACAGGTGAGATGATGAGCAATTTTCCGGAAGTGCCGCTGACGCTTGAAGGCTCGGCTACGTTGCATCAATTTTTTGCGTTTGACTGGAAGGCGTGGCGGGCAACGGCGGAGAAGGAACGCGCGTCGATCGCCGAGGAGTTCATGCAATTTTTGTCGTGGGCCGAGGGCGACATGCTTGCGCCGAAGTCGGGTTTGTTTTCGCAGCTGGGGCACAAGGGCGACCTGATGCTGGTGCACTTCAGGCCGACGTTTGAGGAGCTGAACCAAATAGAACTGACATTGGCGCAGACGCGGATGCAGGATTATCTGGCCTTGAAACACAGCTATGTGTCGGTGGTGGAGCTGGGGTTGTACGAATCGACACGGAAAACGTATGAGGCAGCGGCGTCGAAGGGATTGGAGCCGCACACGCCGGGGTGGGAAGCGGATGTGGCGGAGAGTTTGGCGCGCGCGAAGGCGGCAATGGCGAGCCGGCTGTACCCGACGGTCCCGGATGCGAAGTTCATCTGCTTTTACCCGATGGACCGCAAGCGCGGCGAGGAGAAGAACTGGTACTCGGTGCCGTTTGCGGAGCGGCAGCGGATGATGCACGAGCATGGGATGATTGGCCGGCGCTATGCGGAGGTGGTGAAGCAGGTCATCACGGGCTCGATTGGGATGGACGACTGGGAGTGGGGCGTGACGCTCTTCGCCGAGGATGCGGTGGTGTTCAAAAAGTTGATTTATGAGATGCGCTTTGACGAGGTGAGCGCGGTGTATGCGTTGTTTGGGCAGTTCTTTCTGGGCATCAAGCTGCCGGTGGAGAAATTGGCGGATTGGCTGGGCGGCAAGTTAACCTAGCTGCGGAGTGGGCGGGGGTAACCCGCAGGGCAAAAAAAGCCTTGAATGCCGGGGGCTGCGCGAGACTATAATTCCGTCCAATGTTCACTTTTGGAGTGGACCGAACGGAGAAAGATATGAAGAAGATTTGGATGGCAGCGGCAGTTGTGGTGTGCGCGACGGGCTTTGCGGCGGCACAGGCGGGACCGAAGAACTGCGACGAGCTGAAGGACGAGATAGCAAAAAAGATAGAGGCGAATGGCGGAGTGAACCCGGTGCTGACGATTGTGGACAAGGGCAAGGAAGGCGACGGCAAGGTGGTGGGCACCTGCGGCGGCGGCACGAAGAGCATCCTCTATGAGAAGGGCGGGGCGGCGGCGCCTGCGCCGAAGCCAGCACCGGCGAAGAAGCCGAGTTAGCAGAGCAGGCGGCAATGGCACTCGCCCCGCGGGCCGGTGCCGATAAAATCAAAATTCATGGCAACGAAGAGACAATCGGAACGGGTTGCGGGGATTCTGCGCCTTCTGGATGAGCTGTACCCCGGTGTGGAGTGCGCATTGACGCACAAGTCGCCATGGCAGTTGCTGGTGGCGACGATCCTGAGTGCGCAATGCACGGATGCGCGCGTGAACCTGGTGACGCCGGAGTTGTTCCGGCGCTACCCAACAGCGAAGTCGATGCTGGGGGCGACGCAGGCGGAGATTGAGGAGATCATCCGCAGCACGGGGTTTTACCGGAACAAGGCGAAGTCGCTGTTGGGCGCGGCGCGGCGTGTGCAGGAGGATTTTGGCGGGCGAGTGCCGGAAACGCTGGAGGAGTTGATCACGATCCCCGGGGCGGCGCGGAAGACGGCGAACGTTGTGCTTGGGGTTTGCTTTGCAAAGGCCGAGGGCGTGGTGGTGGACACGCATGTGTTGCGCATCAGCCGGCGTCTGGGGCTGGCAAAGAGCGCAACTCCTGAAAAGGTGGAAAAGGAATTGATGAAGGTGCTGCCGCGGGAAAAATGGATCGGGTATTCACACCAGATCATCCATCACGGTCGCGCTGTGTGCGTGGCGCGGAGGCCGAAGTGCGCCGAGTGCGGGCTGGAGTCGGTTTGCAGGTCGAAAGATAAGACGTGGGGGAGCCAGCAGCAACAACTATCCGGATTGGTGAATAAATAGAAGTCTGCCTGCAATCAACGGCCGGACAATTTTTCAAGCAGCATCGGCCCCAACTGGCTGACCGAGCCCGCGCCGAGGGTCAGGATCAAATCACCATCCCTTGCCTGGCCGGTGATGGCGGCGACTGCGGCGGGGAAATCAATGACAGCGCGAATGTTCTTTGGCGTCGAGTGCGGCGCGGCTGAATTTGCGGATGCGATGCGCCCGGCCAGTAGTTCGGTGGTAACGCCGGGGATGGGGGCCTCGCTGGCGGCGTAGATCGGAAGCAGGACGAGTGAGTCTGCGTCGGCGAAGGCCGTGGTGAACTCATCGAGCAGGTCAGCGGTGCGCGAGTAGCGGTGGGGCTGGAAGAGGACGTGGATGCGCTGGAAGCCGCATTGGCGGGCGGCGGCGAGGGTGGCGCGGATCTCGGTGGGATGGTGGCCGTAATCATCAATGACGGTGATGCCACGGGCGGTCCCCTTCAACTGGAAGCGGCGGTCGACGCCGCGAAAGTTGGCTATGCCGGCGCGGATTTGCCCCGGCGCAACCTCAAGCTGGTGCGCGATGGCGATGGCGGCGGTGGCGTTGAGGACGTTGTGCGCGCCGGGGACATGGAGATCGAAGGGGCCGAGCGGGGTTTTGCAGGGCGCGTGGACCTGGAAGCGCGAGTAGGCGCGCGGCGTGCCCGAAGCAGTAGCGGGAGTGGCACATTCCGCGAGGGCGAGAGGTTCAACCCGGTAGTCCGCGGAGTCGTCCACGCCGTAGGTGAAAATGCGGCGGTGGACGCGTGGCACGATGGCGGCGAGGGCGGGATTGTCGATGCAGGCGGTAACGGCGCCGTAGAAGGGCACCTTGTTCATGAACTCGATGTAGGCGCCTTCGACGTCGGCCATGTCCTTGTAGCAGTCCATGTGCTCGCGGTCCAGGTTGGTGACAACGGCGAGGATGGGCGAAAGCTTGAGGAAACTGCGGTCGCTTTCATCGGCCTCGGCGACCAGGTAGTGCGTGGTCCCGAGGCGCGCGTTGGAGCCGAGCGCATCCACGCGGCCGCCGACGACGACGGTGGGGTCCAATCCTCCGGCAGCTAGTACCGAGGCAACCATGGAGGTGGTGGTGGTTTTGCCGTGCATGCCGGCGATGGCGATGCCGTACTTGAGGCGCATCAATTCGGCCAGCATCTCGGCACGCTGAATGACGGGGATTTTTTGCGCGCGCGCCTCAAGCACCTCGGGGTTGACCGGGCTGACCGCCGAGCTGGTGACGACGACGGTTGCGCCGGAGATGTTGGCGGCCTCATGCCCCTCGAAGATGGTGGCGCCCAGACCGGCCAGGCGGTCGGTTACAGTTGAGCTCCTGAGGTCAGAGCCAGAGACACGCATGCCAAGGTTCAGCAGTATCTCGGCGATGCCGCTCATGCCAATGCCGCCAATGCCAATGAAATGAACGTGCTGGTGCTGGATGAACATGGCCTTGAAGATTCAGGCTATCACTGTCGGCAGGTATTCATCAGCAAGTGGTATCCTTATTAACAACTTTTTGAAAAATGGGTGTCTAACTCATTAGGACCGGTGCTCCAGCCGGGAGCGGCAAGGCAGTCAAGGGGCCGAACAGGACCGGGAGCACGAGGAGGGATCATGAAACGAGTTCACCTGGTATTGATGGCAGCTTTTATGGCTGTGCCGTTGATGATGTTACCGGCAAAGGCCGGGGCACAGGTGTCCATTGGAGTTGGTGTGGGCTGGGGTCCGGAATACGAAGGAATGCCCCCCACCTGCGAGTGGGGATACTACTCCTATTACCCCTATGCCTGCGCGCCCTATGGTTTTTATGGCGCTGACTGGTTTGCGGATGGACTCTTTATCGGAGCTGGCCCGTGGTATGGCTGGAATTGGTACGGCGGCGGCTGGAACTACTTTTACGGTGGCGGCTGGCGTGACCGTGGCTGGATGGAAGGCCGTGGAATAGGCTGGAATCGCGGCGGCTGGGGTGACAACGGCTGGGGCGGTCGCGGAGGCTATGGTGATCATGGCTGGGGCGGTCGTGGCTATGGCGGCGCTGGTGTACGCCCAGGCTATAACGGCAACCGTGGTGCTTACGGCGGCAACGGCTTCCGTCACGGCGGCTACGGCGGCATCGGCAACCGCGGCGGCTACGGTGGCATCGGCAACCGCGGTGGCTACGGTGGCATCGGTAACCGCGGCGGCTATGGCGGCGGCGGCAATCACGGCGGCTATGGTGGTGGCGGCTTCCACGGTGGTGGTGGCTATGGTGGCGGCGGCAATCACGGCGGCTATGGCGGTGGCGGCTTCCACGGTGGTGGTGGCGGCGGCTTCCACGGTGGCGGTGGCGGCGGCTTCCACGGTGGTGGCGGCGGTGGCTTCCACGGTGGTGGTGGCGGTGGCTTCCACGGTGGCGGCGGCGGTGGCGGCTTCCACGGTGGTGGTGGTGGTGGCCACAGATAAGTTCCCTCCTCGCAAGACAACAAAAGGCCCGTCTGCTTCGGCAGGCGGGCTTTTTTATTTCGGGTCAATGAGCAGACGTTCCAACCGCGACGTGCGTTGGGAAGCCTCAAAGCCGGGCTATCCCATGGATGATCTGCGCGATGCGTTCGTCCGCGGCGGGATGGGCGAGTGTGCGGGCGGCGGCAGACATTTGGGTGAGGCGCGCGGGGGAGTTGAGGAGCGCAATGAGTTTTTCTTCAAGCAGCGCGGTGGTTGAAAGTTGGTGTTCCTCAATGACCTCGGCAGCGCCTGCCTCTTTCATTGCCAAGGCGTTTTTGAGCTGGTGGGCGTCGGCTGCGGCGGCAAATGGGACGATAAGCGCAGGCTTGCCAGCCGCCGACAGCTCCGCGACGGTGGAGGCGCCACCGCGTGCGAGGATGAGGTTGGCGCGGGCAAAGCGGGCGGGCATATCGTCGAGAAATGGCGCGACGGTGATGCGGGAGAGGTCGGCCCCGGCGGCTTGGTATGCGGCGAGGGTGGAATCGGCGTGGCGCGCGCCGGCCTGATGCAGGATGGCGAGTCCGGGGATGGCGGCGAGAAGTTTGCCGGCGATTTGCGGGAGGGCGCTGTTGAGGATGCGCGCGCCCTGTGAGCCACCGAAGACGAGCAGGTGCGGCGGTGCGGCGGGTGGTGCAGGGAGCGAGAAAAACTCCGGGCGGACGGGAATGCCGGTGACCTCGGGGTTGCGGAACCAGCGCGCGGCCTGGGGAAAGTTGACGGCGGCGCGGCTGACGAATTTGCCGATGAGGCGATTGGCGAGGCCGGGGACGGCGTTGGGCTCGAAGGCGAGTGTGGGCACACGGCGCAGAATTGCGGCGGCCATGGCCGGCCAACTTGCATAGCCGCCGACGCCGAAGAGTTGCACCGCCGTCAGCTTAAGCTGGAAGAGGCGCAGGCGCGGGTCGACGCGCTCTTCGCGCGCTGGGAAGCCCTCGAAGCCAAAATCCGTTAAAGTAAAAAAGGGGACAGGCTGCTTTTTATAAGGAAGCAGCTCGCTGAAGAGGCGGGAGACCTGCGTCTGTGAGCTGCGCG
>JAJXXN010000031.1 GCA_021781075.1 Acidobacteriota bacterium
GGCCGCCACCACTTCCGCGCAGGCGCGCGCAAAGGCTTTGGAGCCAAAGCGCGTGTCATAGGCGATGCAGAGGCCTTTTGCGGGGTCTTCGCTGGCGTGGACGTAGCAGGCAATGGCTTCCGCGGCAGCGCGTACGTTGGCGAAGGTGAAGTCGTCGGCGATGACACCGCGCCAGCCATCGGTTCCAAATTTGATTTGCGAGAGGGACATAAGTGAACAGTTTACAGTCGCCCGTTTGCAGTTGTCAGTTCCCCGCCCCGGCCTCAATTCCCCGCGCACAATTCCATGCACAGCCCAACCGGCGAACGCGGGGTTGAAAACTGGGGATGTTGCTAAAGCAGGTCGTTGCGTCCGGCGGCCGTGAGCTCACGGACGACCTTGCCCACGTCCTGCGCGTGGTCCTTGTGGGCGATGAGGAGCGCGTCCTCGGTCTCGACGACAACGAGGTTTTCCACGCCGACAAGCGCGACAAATTTCTTCGGGCTGTAGATGTAATTGTTGGCAGCATCGACGGAGAGATGCTCCACGCACTCGGCAACGTTGCCGTCCCCATCGCCCCGCAGGCGCGTTTCCAGTTGATATTCATAGAGGGCGGACCAGGAGCCAAGGTCGTTCCAGGTGAATTCAGCGGGCAGGCAATACAAATGCGAAAGGTGCTCGCCCTTGGCGGAACGTGGCTCAAGCACGGCGTAATCGACGCTGATGTTTTCACATTTGGGATAGAGGGCGCTGAAGACCTCGTCGAATTGCGGCGTGCCATAGGCGGCAGCGATGGATTCGAGCATGGGGGCGGTCTCGGGCAGGTGCTCGCGGACGGCATTGGCGAGGGTTCGCGCCGACCAGAGAAACATGCCGGAATTCCAATAGTAATTGCCGGCGGCGACGAACTCCCCGGCGCGGATCTGGTTTGGCTTCTCGGTGAAGCGGCGGACGTGGAGCGCGGCGTCGTCCAGCGCGAATTCGCCGGTCTCGATGTAACCGTAGCCGGTTTCAGGCCGGGTGGCCTCAATGCCGAGGACGACAATATTATCCCCGGCAGCGGCAATGGCGATTCCCTTCTGCAGCGCCTTCAAGAAACGGGGCTCGTCTCCAATGACGTGGTCGGAGGGAAAGATGCCGAGGACGGCGTCTGGATTTTGGCGTTCGATGAGGAAGGCGGCGAGCCCGCAGGCCGGCGCGGTGTTGCGCGCTGCGGGTTCCTCGATGATGTGGGCCTTGGGCAGTTCGGGCAGTTGGGATGCGATTTCGCCGGCCAGCCAGGAGTTGGTGATGACCCAGATCTCCTTGGAGTCGGAGATGGGCTTGAGGCGTTCGACGGTTTGCTGAAGCATGGAGCGCTCGCCATCGAGTGCGAGAACCTGTTTGGCGCGCGCGCGGCGGCTGCGCGGCCAGAAGCGGGTGCCGCTGCCACCGGCCAAAATCACAGGACGAAAGTCAATTGAGGTGGTCATAAGAAAGCCCATCGTAAAGGATGGGCCCAGTCCTTGCACAGGGGCTTGGAGATTTTTTTCAAAAAGAGTGCAATTCAGGCGTCAATCAAGCGCCCAGTTTGGCGAAGAACTCCCCCATGCGGCGGACGCCCTCGTCGATATTTTCACGCGTAACCGGGTACGAAAGCCGGATATGCGCATCCGTCCCGAAGGCCTCGCCGGGGACCGTGACAACATGGGCCTCATGCAAGAGGCGGGAGGCGAGCTCCATGGTGTTTTTTGGCTTGCCGTTCCTTCCGGTGGGGTCGATGTATGCGCCGACATTGGGATAAACGTAAAATGCGCCCTCGGGTTTGGTGCAGGTGACGCCAGGAACGGTGGCGAGTCTTGCGAGGATATGGTCGCGCAGGCCAATAAACTCGGCGCGGAACTCGGCGACGCACTCCTGCGAGCTGGCGAGTGCGGCGATGGCCGCCTTTTGGACCATGCTGGCGGTGTTCGAAGTGGATTGCGACTGCAGCTTTGACAAATTTGCCGCCACGGCCTTCGAGGCCAGCGCATAGCCGGCGCGCCACCCGGTCATGGAGTAGGTTTTGGAGAGCGAACCGAGGATGACGAGATGCTCCTTGGCCCAGGTGAAGGAACCGCCTGAAACCGGCTTCCCGGCGTAGTTCAAATAGACGTAGCACTCATCGAGGATGAGGAAGATTCCCTTTTCATGGGCGAGTTTGACGATGCGCTCAAGGTCCTCTGCGGTGACGACGGAGCCAGCCGGGTTCGAGGGCGAGTTGAGGATGATGGCCTTGGTACGCGGCGTGACGGCGCGCTCGATGGCATCGGCGGTGATGCGGAAGTTCTCCGCCTCGCTGGTTTCAAGGTAGACGACCTTGCCGCCGGCGTACTGGATGATGTCTTTGAAGCTTACCCAGTACGGCACGGGCAGAATCACTTCATCGCCGTGGTCGACGAGGACCTGGATGGCGTTGAAGAGCGCGAGCTTTCCGCCGGTGGTGAAGACGGTTTCGTCGATGGAGTAATCGGAACCGAAGTCGGCGGCATGGCGCTCCACGATGGCCTTGCGCACATCCGGGATTCCCTGGACGACAGTGTAGCGGGTGAAATTGGCCTCGATGGCGGCAATGGCCGCGTCCTTGATGTGGCGGGGCGTGGCGAAGTGCGGCTCGCCTGCGCCGAAATCAACCAGATTGGCACCCTGGGCGCGGAGCTTGGCGGCCTCGGCGGAGACGGCGAGGGTTGCGGAGACTTCGATGCGGCCGATGCGGTCAGCGAAAACTTTTTTCGGTTGTGCGGGGTTCATAATTTATTGTCGCAGAATATTTGCCTGCTGAAAACCCTGCACGGCGCATCCGGTGGCCTGCGTCACAAGGGAGGGTGATGAAGCCGGGGAGACCGGCACTCAGTGCCCGTAATCGCGGTCCGCTTTGACGGTTTGTTTGACGCGGCTCTTCAGCCGCTTCAAAACACAGGCGGGGACGAGGCCGTCGGCCTTGCCGCCGAAGCTGACCACTTCCTTGACCATGCGAGAGCTGACGAAGGAGTATCGCCCGGCAGGCTGGAGGAAGACGGTTTCAAGGTCGGGCGCGAGGCGGCGGTTCATGAGCGCCATTTGGAATTCGTGCTCGTAATCGCTGATGGCGCGGATGCCGCGCAGCACGACCTTGGCGCCGATCTGCCGGGCGAAGTCAACCATCATGCCGTCGAAGGTTGCCACAGTGACATTGCCAAGCGCCCGGGTTGCCTCTTGCAGCATCTCGACGCGCTCATCGACGGTAAAAAGTGGATTTTTCACCGGGTTGTTGAGAATGGCGACGGTGACGTGGTCGAAGATCTTGGAGCCGCGCTCGATCAGGTCGACGTGGCCATTGGTCGGCGGGTCGAAGGTTCCGGGATAGAGTGCTTTGACGGTCATGGAGTCGCGCCTGAGAAGATTTTAGCAGTGTTCGCGTGGACAAAAAAATACCTGCCGGGGACATCTTCCTAAAATATCTTGCCATCAAGGCCAACCATCAAAGGCAGACCGGGCATCTTCAGCTTCAGCAGATCATGGTCATTGGTTAGAAAGAATTTTACATTGGCCAGGATAGCGGTTGATAGATGGATGGCATCGGCTGGTTTGACCCTTGCACTTGCCCGCACATTGCCGTACTGCTCGGCCGTACTGAAAGCAAAGGGCAGCAACTCAATCTCGCCGCTCTGCATAAAATTACTAATAAGAGAAATGGCGTTGTAATCAGCCTTCTCTCTTGGACGTACTAACAACTCACCCACTGTAAAGACGCTTGTGCAAATCTTGTCTCCGCCATGAGTTATTGATTCATATACTGTGCGTACTTGAGGGCCAAATTCCATATGGCCCTCAAGCAAGTACACGAAAGTCATCGTATCCCAATAAACACGGTTCAATATCGCTTCTCCTGGTTCTTTTCACGATCGGCTTCATCCTTATCAGGAACAATCGAACCAAAGTTGTCACGCAAAGAACGGATGTATTTCTCACCACCACCAACTTCTTCGTACATCTCCTTGCACAAACCGTATAACCCGAGTAAACCTTTGCCCTTTGACGCAACAATGGGAGGTGAATTCTCGCCCGACTCATCACCAACCAACTGATAAACCAACTCCACAGTCGTACTCGGACCACCTGACGCGGGGCCGCCAATTTTCTCCTGCAATTGCAACCCTGCCTCCTTCTGGAATTCCTTCGACAATAAAGTTGAAAAAACTGAAGGCGTTCTGTTTGTCCAGCCCAACTCCTTTTGAACGTTGCCAACCCGTACTTGGATCGTTTTTGCACCTCTGCGGCGCGCAGGCTGGACGTAGGTAGCTATCACATGGCGTTTTGTTTGCTCAGTTGGTTTCATTGTGCTCTCCTATGCTATATACATTACATACATACATTAATAATGTCAATAATAACGGCGGCCAAGATTCGACCGCCGTCTATTATCTCTATTCAGATCAGATGTTTAAGCCCCGCGCTTTGGCTTCACGGCTTCCTTGGCCGCGGCAGGGCCGGCCTCGGGAACCTCGGGGACCTCTGCCTTGGCGCTCACGCCCACGTTGAGTTTTTTGCGCAGTTCGCCATCAATGTTGGCGAAGACCTGCTTGTTGTCCTTGAGGAACTGGCGCGCTGTCTCGCGACCCTGGCCGATGCGCTCGCCGCCGTAGCTGTACCAGGCGCCTGATTTCTCCACCAGGTTGTTGGCCACGGCCAGGTCAAGCACGTCCCCCTCTTTGCTGATGCCTTCACCGTAGAGAATGTCGAACTCGGCCTCGCGGAAGGGCGCGGCGACCTTGTTTTTTACGATTTTGACCTTGGTGCGGTTGCCGATGACCGAATCGCCCTCTTTGATGGCGGCGATGCGGCGGATGTCAATACGAACCGAGGAGTAGAACTTGAGCGCGCGGCCGCCGGTGGTGGTTTCGGGGTTGCCAAACATGACGCCGATCTTCTCGCGGATCTGGTTGATGAAGATGAGGCAGGTGCGGGATTTTGAGACCGTGCCGGTGAGCTTGCGCAGGGCCTGCGACATGAGGCGCGCCTGCAGGCCGACGTGCGAATCGCCCATCTCGCCATCCAGCTCGGCCTTGGGAACGAGGGCGGCGACCGAATCCACAACCAACACGTCGATGGCACCGGAGCGGACGAGGGCTTCGGTGATTTCCAGGGCCTGTTCACCGGAGTCGGGCTGCGAGACGAGGAGGTTGTCCACATCGACACCGAGCTTCTTGGCGTAGTTGGGGTCGAGTGCGTGCTCGGCATCGACGAACGCGGCAAGGCCACCATTTTTCTGGGCCTCGGCGATAATCTGGAGCGTGATGGTCGTCTTGCCGCTCGACTCGGGGCCGAAGATTTCAACCACGCGGCCGCGCGGCACACCGCCAACGCCGAGTGCGGCATCGAAACTGATGGAGCCGGTGGAGATGATGGAGATGGGCAGCAGCGCCTCGCGCGATCCTAGCCGCACGATGGAGCCCTTGCCGAATTGTTTTTCAATCTGTGAAAGTGCCAGTTCTACTGCTTTAGCGCGTTCATCCTGTGTTGCCATGATGGCTCTCCTTCAATTTTTTCTCAGCGCAGCACCGGGCTCGAGTGGGCAAAAAATCCGGAATCCATTGTATGCGAATCCAAAGTGCAGTAGGGATTGTGCATTCACTCTATCAGAAAATGGCGAAGAAATGGAGAAAATGTTAAATTGCACCAACATTCTTGTTCAGTCACACGCACTGATGGATGAGTAACTCCATAACGATTGAATCGTTTATGGGTCCATCAGAGCACAAACGTTCCCACCCGTTCCTCGCGCGCGGTTAAATCATCGCAAGCGCGGTCAATTTCTTCATAGCCGGCGTCGTTGGCCTTGCGAAATTCGCGGAAGGCTTCTTCACTGCGCCAGCGGTCGATTGTGAGGTAGCGTCCGGCGATGTAGGCATCCTTGAGGAGCTCGGTGCCGAGGTAGTCAGTGGATTTTTGGAAGAGCTGCGCCCACTTGCCCGCAGGGCCGTAGGCGGCCTCAAACGGGGCGAGTTTGTCCTCGGCGACATCAAATTGCCAGACAACGACGAACATGGACTTGCTCCCTCAAAAAAACCATATTAACAGGAGTGCGCCTATCGTTTCAGCAGGTCGATGGGCTGTGTGAAGTCAGTGACGCGGAAGTGTTTGGCAAGCGTGGGATGCTGGCGTGCGAATTCCTGATACATGAGCCATGCGACGCGGCGGTAGCTGAAGTGTCCTGCGGGGCCGGAGCGGAGTTCGGAGATGTACTGGGCCTCGGCGAAGTCCATTTTGAAGAGGCTGCGGATTCTTGTGGCGAGGGGCAGCACATACCGCGCGTTCTCCCGCGGTTCGGGCGAGTGCCCGGCGGCGATTTTTGTGCTGGCGGCAAAGGCGGAATCGAGTGCGGCAACGAAGTGCGGCTTGACGCCGGCAATCTCGAGGATGTCGCCCTCGCCGAGGTCGCCCGCATCGGGCAGTTCGTAGCCGTGGAGCGGCGTGATGCCCTGGATGACCTGCGTGCAGCGGCGATGGCGGTGCATGTCGCGGAATCCGCCGATGTCCATGAGGATGTCGAAGCGCAAGGCGGCACCGGCGTGGAAGGCGCGGAGAGCCTCGTCGTGGCGGCCGCGGTGTTGGAGGCCGAGGTCGATAATTTCAAGAACGCGCGCTTCAGGAAGCGCGGCGACCAGGTCGCGAACCTGGCGGTAGCCGTGGTGCGAGGCCGAGTAGAGGAGCGTGGCGGCGAGTTCGACTTCGAGGGATTCGGTGCGTTCGACGAGGTCAACGACCTTGTTGTTTGCCGGGGGAATGGTGGCGAGAAGCTCGCGGGCGGCGGTTTGGAGCTCGGCGCGCGCCTTGCCGAGGTAAACGTTGGCTTCGGCGTATTTGACGAGTGTAGGCGCGGCCTTGACCTCGCGGGTGAGCAAGGCGGCGGCCTCTTCGCGCAGCTCCACGGGGAGTTTTCCAATGAGTTCGGCGCGGGCCTTGAGGTTTGCGTCCCACGCGGGGCCGGTAGCGGCGTCACGAAGTTTATTGCCGAGTTCGCGTACCTCGGCGGTGGGATGCGCGAGGAGGCGCGAGACCTGGGTTTCGAGGGTGCGGGCGTTGACGATCTGTCCGAGCGAAGTGTTGGTGGCCAGCGGGAGCAGGTAGCGCGACACGTCAAAGGCGCGTGCCTTGAGGGTGCGCGTGTAGTAGCCCTCATCGACATCGGCGGGGCGGTTGATGCGCTTTTTGAGCGATTCGAAGACTGCGCTGGTGGTGAACTCATAGCCCTCGAAGAGGGAGTGGATCACGTCCTTATAGAGGGCTTCATTGGCGGAGTCGGAGCCGAAGGCGGGCAGGTACCACCCGGACTTGAGGAAGTTCTGGTAGCGGGTGGAGCGCTCCTGGCCGTCCCAGCGCTGCTCATCGACAAGCTCGATGGCGGCAATCATGCTGAGACGCTCGACGGCGAAGGCGATGTGGGCGAGGTCGGCGATGGAGCGGTGGCCGTATTGGAAATAGAAGGTGTTGAGGAACTGCTCGGCGCGCTGGGCGCTGATTTCAGCAAGGGCCTCGCGCATGGAGAGGGCGGAGCGCGAGTACTTGGCCATGGCATAGGCCATCACTTCGGGGTCTGCGCCGTGGACGGCGAGGACCTCGGTCTGGTTCCGTGCTTCCGGTTGAGAACTCATGGGGGTAGGATACCGTGACGGGGGCCGGCTGCGAGTGGCACGGTGGATGCGCGTGCGGGTGCCGGGGCGCAAAAAAGCAAAACTCCCGGCCCAGGATGAGCAGGGAGTCTTGCTTAACGCAGATTTGGGGCCCGAGGTCAGCCGTTGAGTATATCGTTGAGCTTCGCAAGGACACGGCTGAGATCCTTGTCTTCCCGTTTCTGCTCATCGATCTTTTCGATGGAGTGCATGACCGTGGTGTGGTGCTTGTTGCCGAACTGGCGGCCGATTTCCGGCAGGCTTGCCTCGGTGAGGTGCTTGGCGAGATACATGGCGATCTGGCGCGGGACGACGATGTTGCGGGAGTTGTTTTTCTGCTTGAGGTCGGCGGTCTTCATGCCGAACTCCTCCGCGACGGCGCGCTGGATGGACTCGATGGTGATTTTGCGCTGCTGCGTGTCAATGAACTGCTTGAGGCATTGCTGCGCGCTGGCCAGCGTGACTTCCATGCGGTTGTGCTGGCACCAGGCGATGAGGCGGGTCATGGCGCCCTCAAGCTCGCGGACGTTGGTGCGGATGTTGGAGGCGACAAAGAGCGCGACATCGGTGGGCAGAGGCATGTTTTCGCTCTCGGCCTTTTTTTGCAGGATGGCGACCTTGGTTTCAAGGTCGGGCGGCTGAATGTCGGCGATGAGCCCCCACTCGAAGCGTGAGCGCAGGCGGTCCTCGATTTCGGCCAGCTCCTTGGGCGGCCGGTCGGAGGCGATGACGATCTGCTTCATGTTCTCGTGCAGGGTATTGAAGGTGTGGAAGAACTCCTCCTGCGTGCGCTCCTTTTGCGCGATGAACTGGATGTCGTCGATCAACAAGACATCGACGGAGCGGTAGCGGTCGCGGAAGCCGCTCATGCGGTCGGTGCGCAGCGAG
>JAJXXN010000071.1 GCA_021781075.1 Acidobacteriota bacterium
TGCTACCCCGTATGCCTACACCGCGAACCTTGGCCAGCCCGATGAGGCCGACTACGATGAGATTCCACGCAAGGCGCTGGAGTATGGCGCGGAGAAGGCGCGTCTGATTGATTGCCGCGGCCCGTTGGTGCGCGAAGGAATTGCCGCTCTGCAGTCCGGCGCATTCCACATCACCACCGCCGGAGTTCCCTACTTCAACACCACACCCATTGGCCGCGCGGTCACCGGAACCATGCTCGTCGCGGCGATGAAAGAGGACGATGTCAACATCTGGGGCGACGGTTCAACCTTCAAGGGCAACGACATTGAACGCTTCTATCGCTACGGCCTGCTCGTCAATCCCGCTCTGAAGATTTACAAGCCCTGGCTCGACTCAGCTTTCATTGATGAGCTCGGCGGCCGCGCCGAGATGTCCGCCTACATGACTCGCCATGGCTTCGGTTACAAAATGAGTGCCGAGAAAGCCTACTCGACAGATTCAAACCTCCTCGGCGCGACGCACGAGGCGAAAGACCTCGAGTTTCTCAACTCATCCATCAAAATCGTCTCGCCCATCATGGGCGCAGCCTTCTGGCGCGACGATGCCAACATCAAACCCGAAGAGGTCACCATCACTTTTGAAGAGGGCGAACCGGTCGCATTGAATGGCCTCCGCTTTGATTCACCAGTCGAACTGCTGCTTGAGGCCAACCGCATCGGCGGCCGCCACGGCCTCGGCATGAGCGACCAGATTGAGAACCGCATCATCGAGGCAAAATCGCGCGGCATCTACGAGGCCCCCGGCATGGCGCTGCTTTACATTGCGTATGAGCGGCTCATCACCGGCATCCACAACGAGGATACAATCGAGCAATACCGCGAGAACGGCCGCAAGCTCGGCCGCCTCCTTTATCAGGGGCGGTGGTTTGATTCGCAGGCCATCATGCTGCGCGAGTCGGCACAACGCTGGGTGGCGAAGGCCATCACCGGCACTGTGGCACTCGAACTGCGGCGCGGCAACGACTACTCAATCCTCAACACCGACTCGCCAAACTTGACCTTCCATCCGGAGCGGCTGAGCATGGAGAAAACTGAATCGAGCTTCTCACAGCGCGACCGCATCGGCCAGTTGACGATGCGCAACCTGGATATTGCGGACACGCGCGAGAAATTGATTACCTACGCCGCCGCCGGCCTCCTCTCACTGAGCAAGGGCAGCGAGTTGCCGAAACTGAACAGCTCGGCTGACAAGGAATAGCAATGGCAGAGAATAAAAATTCCGGCAAAATGTGGTCGGGGCGTTTCAGGGATCCGCTCGACGAAGCCTTCGAGCAGTGGCAGCGGTCTTTACCCTTCGACTGGCGGCTGCTTGGCGAGGAGTGTGCGGCCAGCAAGGCCCATGCGGCGATGCTGGCCGAGGCGGGGATTTTGAGCACGGAGGAGTTGGCGCAGTTGCGCGCGGCGCTGGATGCGATTGCTACGGGGCATGAATCGGCGGCGGTTCGCGAGAACGCCTCCGCCGAGGACATCCACCATTTTGTTGAATTGAAATTGACGGAAAAATTGGGGCCGTTGGGGTTGAAGCTGCACACGGGACGGAGCCGCAATGAACAGATTGCGACAGACCTCAGGTTGTATGTGCGCAGGCAAATAGATGCTGTGGCGGGCGGGTTGTTGGGGTGGGCGGCGGCGCTTGTCGCGAAGGCCGAGGCAGCCGGCGACGCCGTGATGCCGAGCTACACGCATTTGCAGCGCGCCGAGCCCGTGCTTGTTGCCCACTGGCTGTTGGCTTATGTTGAGATGCTTATCCGCGACGCCGCTCGCCTCCGCGACCTGCGTGCGCGCATGAACTTTTGCCCGCTGGGTTCGGGAGCTGTGGCAGGTGCCACGTTGAGGCTGGATCGCTCGATTGCCGCGCATGAGCTTGGATTTACGGCTCCGACCGCGAACAGCATGGATGCCACCAGCGACCGCGATTTTGTGCTGGAGTATCTCCAGGCACTCACCTTCATCGGCCTTCATTCGAGCCGCTTTGCCGAGGAGATTACGCTTTACGCGACCGCCGAGTTCGGTTTCATCCAACTACCCGAGGCCTTCTCCACCGGCTCCAGCGCGATGCCGCAGAAGAAAAACCCCGACCTCACCGAGCTTGTCCGCGCCAAGGTTGGGCGCATCAACGCGGCGGCACAAGCTGTTGCGATGCAGTTGAAGGGGCTGCCGCTCGCCTACAACAAGGACCTGCAGGAGACGCAGGAGCAAACCTTCGCTGTCGATTTTGTGCCTTCGATGCTCGAACTGCTGGCACGCTTCACAGCGAAGCTTGAATGGAACACGGCGCAAATGCGGCAAGCTGCGCAGAGCGGCTACCTGAACGCGATGGCCGCCGCAACCTACCTTGTCCACAAGGGAGTTCCCTTCCGCAGCGCGCATGAAATCATCGGCAAGGCGGTTCGATTGGCGCTCGACAAGGGCGTGGAGCTGAACGCTTTGGGACTGGATGAATTGCGGGGCATCAATGAAAACTTCGATGCGGATTTCTTCTCTGCCATCTCACTGGATGCCACGCTCGATTGCCACGACGTGCCGGGCGGAACAGCCCGGCCGCGGGTGAAGGCGGCGATGAAATTGGCAAAGGAACGGGTTGCAGCGATGGGAAAGGAGGCCGCCGATGCAGGTGCGAAAGGCAAGATTGCAGGATGCAACGCAGATCTTTGAAATTGTGAACGCCCACTCGCACGATGGCACGTTGATCCGGCGGCCATTTTCCGAGGTTTGCGAAAACATCCGCGACTTCACTGTTGCGCTTTCCGATGCGGGGGTATTTCTCGGCTGCGGCGCGCTGCACCTCTACGGGCCCCACTTGTGCGAAGTCCGCTCCATCGTCGTCAAGCCCGAGGCCAAAGGCCGGGGCGCGGGCAGCGCCATCCTGAAGGCCCTGCTCGATGAAGCGGAGAGCCACGGGGTGCAATCCATCTGCCTCTTCACCCGCATCGCCGACTTTTTTTTCAAATACGGTTTTCGTATTGTTGAAGACAAGGCGGAGTTGCCCGACAAAATCTTCAAGGACTGCCAGAATTGCCCGCGCCTGCACCGCTGCGACGAGGTTTCCATGGTCCGCGGCCGCATCCCGAGGGTTTCGATCCTGGGCCCGAAGGATGAGGCACAGCAGTTGGTCCGATTAGCCGGATGATTCACAAGCCCGCAGGGTAGCATGGAATGTATGGCCCTTCCCCGAGCCAATCTTTTGAATTTCAAACAGGCTTCGTTGTGGCGTGGCGTGCTGCTTCCCCTGCTCGCCATGGCTGAGAGTTACTGGTGCACTGGATTCCCCAAGCCGCATGAAAGCAATTGGCTGTGGCTGGGCGCCGCACTGTCAGCCTGGGGCGCTTTTGAGTGCTTCCGCTCGCTGCTCAAAAAATGGTGCCTGCTCCACGCAGGCATCCTGCTGCTCTTCTACACAAACCTGATGATTCTCGCCACAATCCTGTTTATGATTTACTTTTTGGAGCACCCGTAGGGTTTCCCAATCGTCCAAGGACAAGGAGCAAGGAAAATATGTTGAAGGGTTTTCGTGATTTCATCCTGCGCGGCAATGTGGTGGACCTGGCGGTTGCAGTGATCCTCGGCGCGGCGTTCAATGCCATTGTGAGCTCGCTGGTTGGCGATGTTCTCAACCCGCTGATTGCCGCCACCGTCGGCAAGCCGGATTTCAGCTCGGTCTTCCTTGAAATCCACGGCGGCAAAATCAAGGTTGGAAGCTTTCTCAATGCGGCGGTCTCGTTCCTGCTGGTGTCAAGCACGGTGTATTTTGCCATCGTGCTCCCCATGAACGCCCTGCTGGCGCGCTTGAAAAAACCGGAAGCGCCCGCGGCGCCAAGCACCAAAAGCTGCGCGGAATGTTTGAGTGAGATTCCCCTCGCGGCAAAACGCTGCAAGTTCTGCGGGCAGCCGGCGTCCTAATTGCTACTCGATCGCGCGCAGGTCGCGTGAGGCAAGGAGAAAGACGACAAAGATGAGCATGGCCACGGCGGCCATCATAGCCAGCGCGTGCGAAGTGTCAATATGCCGCGAGAGCTCGCCTGCCAGCAGCGAGCCAAGCGGCGGCAAGCCCAGGAAACATGTGGCATAGATGCTCATCACACGGCCTCGCATCTCGTTGGATGCCAGGTGCTGGATGCCGATGTTCACGCTTGAGATCATGAGGATGCCGGAGTAGCCCTCGACCATGAGGAGCGCGGCCGAGAGGGCAAAGTTCATCGAATAGCAAACGGCAATGATGGCGGCGAAAAATGCAATGCCGCTGGCAACAATCACGTATCCGCGGTGGCGCAGCTTGCCAATGGCCGCCACGGTGATTGCGCCCAGCACAGCGCCTGCGCCGGAACCGGCCATCAGCAACCCGAGCCCGCTTTCATCGGTGTGCAGTTGGATGCGGGCGAAATAAGGGATGAAGGTCAAAAACGGAATGCCAAAGAGGCTGCCGGCCGCGATAAGCCCCACCAGGACACGCATCTGCGGTTGGCCATTGACATAGCGGAAGCCCTGCCGCAGGCTGTCGAAAATGCCGGGGTGATTTGTGCGTTGTTCATGCGGATAGCGGATGCGCAACAGCGCGGCGACCACGGCGAGGAAGCTGAAGCCATTCAGTAAAAAATTGCCCGCCACGCCGACCAACGCCATGGCATAGCCGCCGAGCGTGGGGCCCAGGATGCGCGACATGTTGAACTGTGCGGAGTTGAGCGCGATGGCGTTGGTGAGGTCTTCGCGCTCCACCAACTGCGGCACCAGCGCCTGGTAACTGGGCGCATTCATGCTCATCGCCACGCCGTTCAAAAAGGCTATCACCACTATTCCCCACACCGTGATGTGGTGCACAAAGGTCAGCCCCGCCAAAATGAAGGCCAGCACCATCATCGCCGACTGGGTGCCGATGAGCAGGAAACGCTTGTTCACCCGGTCGGCGACAACGCCACCAAAGAGTGTGAAGAATAAAAATGGAATCGAGCCGGCAAAGCCGACCACGCCAAGCCAAAAGGAAGTGTGCGCAAGGTCCAGAATCAGCCAGCCCTGCGCAATGTTCTGCATCCAGGTGCCAATGTTCGAAAGAAAATTCCCCGCCCAGAAACGCCGGAAATCCTGATTGCGCAAAGCGCGGATAATCTGAGGGAATTTCTCCGCGGGCTCGTTGGCCGCAGGCAAAGTTTCCTGACTGTTCACCGAAGTTGAAGACGGCAGTGCGCCGGATTGAGTTTCATTCTGCTCGGGAGTAAATCCGGCCATAACCTTAGTGTAAGCTCAAAAAGCAGAGTGTAATCCACGACAGAGGACCTCCATGCACTGCAAACTGATTCTTTCGCTCCCGCTGCTTCTCTGTGCCTACACCGCGGCGGCGCAACAAGGTACCCAGGTCTTTGGCTATGGCGACTTCAGCCAGCAAGGCGCGATCGAAACAAAATTTCTCCAGGTTCCGGATGCGAAATTGGCCGGCGAGGAATTGAAGACACTAACGGCCAAACCGCATTTGGCGGCCACGCCCGAGGACCACGAGACGGCTGAGTATGTGGCGGAAAAATTCCGCGCCTCAGGGCTTGAGACCGAGATCGTCCCCTATCGCGTGCTACTGAATCAGCCGCGCAAGGTGCTGGTTGAGGCATTTGACGCAAAAGGCAAGTTGTTGATGACCGGACCCGGCCGCGAGCACGTGGAGGGGGACCCATATCAGGACGACCCACGCGTGGTGATGCCGTTCAATGGCTCGAGCGGCTCGGGCGATGTGACCGGCGCGGTGGTCTATGCAAATTACGGGCGGCTTGAGGATTTTGACGAGTTGGCAGCGCGTGGAATTGATGTCAAGGGCAAGATTGTGCTGGTGCGCTATGGCGGCAACTTCCGCGGCGTCAAGGTTTACATCGCGGAGCAGCGTGGCGCGGCGGCAGTGTTGATTTATTCAGACCCGTATGATGACGGTTATTTCAAGGGCGACGCTTATCCTCATGGTCCTTGGCGTCCCGAAACAGCGGTACAGCGCGGCTCCGTGCAGTATTTGCCGCTCTACGCCGGTGACCCGCAGACGCCGGGCGTTGCCTCCACCATGAATTTGCCGGATTCTGCCCGCACCTCCGGCATGGGCAACCAGCCGCGCATCCCGTCGATTCCACTCAGCTACCACGACGCGGCGCCGATTTTGGCCGCGTTGCAGGGCGCGCCGGTTGATAAGGGCTGGCAGGGCGCGCTTCCCTTTCACTATCACTATGGGCCGGGCGGTGTGACCGTGCATGTGGTCTCCGACCAGGATTACGAAGTGCGCACCATCTGGGATGTGATTGGCACCATCAAGGGCGCTGAGGAGCCGGATGAGCTGGTCATTGCCGGTAACCATCGCGATGCCTGGGTCTACGGGGCTGTGGACCCGAACAGTGGCACGGCATCCATGCTGGAGGCGGTGCATGGTGTGGGCGAGCTGCTCAAAAGCGGCTGGCGGCCAAAGCGCACCATCCTGTTCGCCAGTTGGGATGCGGAGGAAGAGGGCCTGGTTGGCTCAACCGAGTGGGTTGAGGACCACATGAAGCAGATGCAAAACACGGTAGCCTACTTCAATATGGATGTGGCCGTGGCGGGGCCTGAGTTTGGCGCCTCGGCCGTGCCCAGTTTGCAGCGCTTCATCCGCGAAATCACACGCGATGTGCCCAGCCCCCTTGGTGGTAGCGTCTTCGATGCATGGAAGGGCGATAAGAAGACTACGCCGGAGGATCATCGCGCCTCCACTGCGCCGGAGATACAGGAGAACGAACCGCATGTTGGCGAACTCGGCTCGGGCTCGGACTTCACCCCCTTCCTGCAACACGCTGGCGTTCCATCCACTGACATCGGCTCCGGCGGGCCGTATGGCGTTTATCACTCGGCCTTCGACAATTATGCCTGGTATGTGCAGAATGCCGACCCGCACTTCCTCTATTTGCAGGAGATGGCCAGGGTTTTTGGCCTGGAGGCCGTGCGCATGGCCGATGCCGATGTGCTGCCCTACGACTACGTGACGTATGCAAAGGCAATCGGCAGCTATCTTGACACGGCGAAATCAAAGGCCAAGGAGAAAAAACTTGCAATCGACTTTGCGCAGGCGGAGGCGGCAAGCAACCGGCTGCTGGCTGCGGCGCACAAGGTCAGTGAGTTGCAAAACCAGCCGCGGGGGAACCTGAACCAGCTCAATGAAGGGTTGCGCGCCGTGGAGAGTGATTTGCTCAGCGACAAGGGCTTACCAAACCGCCCTTGGTACCGTCATACGGTGTATGCGCCGGGCGAATATACGGGCTATGCGGCGGTGGTGATTCCCGGCGTGATGGAGGCGCTGCGCACATCTGATGTGACGCATGCCACAGAAGAGCTTACGGTGCTCACTGATAGCCTGAACCGTGCGGCGGAGAGATTGGAGTCCCTTGCCGCCGGGCGGTAAACTGAGAGAAGCCGCGTCCCCGTGAAGTCCGCGGTTGGAGGTTTTGGAAATGAAGAGCAACGCAAACATCATACGGATTACGATTGCCGCCGTGCTGGTGGTGGGCACGATTGTGTGGCTGGCGTACACGGGCGCAACGGACAAGGCCAACACCAGCTACTTTGTCACCATCCCCGAGCTGGTAAAAATGGGCGACAACGCCTACAAATCCAACCTGCGCGTCGACGGCTTCGTGCGGCCTGGCTCGATTGTAAGGAGCGGGACGCACATCACATTTGTCATGGATGAGTTTGAGAGCCACTCGGAAAAGGCGGGGACGGGCAAATCGCTGACTGTCAAGTACGATGGTTCGGAGCCGCCTCCGGACACATTCAAGGACAACGCGCAGGCCGTTGCCGAGGGCCGGCTGGGCAATGATGGGGTTTTCCAAGCCAAGCAATTGCAGGCCAAATGCGCCAGCAAATATGCGCCCGCCACACCCGGTGCACAGCCCGGTGGCGCAACCCAGAAGTCCTCGCAGTTGACGCCCGCATCCGTCCAGGGCAAATCCAGCTCGTAGCAATATGCAAGGGAAGGTGGCGCATCCAGCCGGCATGAGCAACGCCCACGAGCAGCACTCGACCGTCAAGCTTGAAAACATCAGCCGCCTCTTCGGCAGCTTTGCCGCCTTGCGCGAGGTAACTGCCGCGCTTGAGGCCGGCAAATGCTACGTGCTGCTCGGCGAAAATGGCGCTGGAAAATCAACCCTGCTCCGCGTGATGGCCGGGCTCCTGCATCCAACGCATGGAAGCATCAGGCTCTTTGGCGCACACAAGCCTCGCGAGGCGCGCGAGCGCATCAGTTACATGAGCCACGCGCCCATGCTTTATGACGAGTTGACCGCGGTTGAGAACCTGCGCTACTTTGCCAGCTTGTACGCGGGGCGCGATGTGCTCGACCCGGCTGAAGCGCTGCGGCAGGTCGGGCTCGACCCAGGCTTGAAGCGCCCTTACGGTCAATACTCCCAGGGAATGCGGCAGCGCTCTTCGCTTGCCCGGGC
>JAJXXN010000305.1 GCA_021781075.1 Acidobacteriota bacterium
ATCTGTCGATGACCATGAAGGCGGCGAAGTAGGCGACGAGCTTTTGGAAGCTGGCGGCGGAGGCGGCGGCGGGATGGTAATGGAGGTCAACAAAGTATTTGACGACTCCGGCGATGAACATGATGTCGATGAAGGGCGAGACCAGCGGCAGGAGCATTTGGAAGATGAGGATGTTGGGCAGCGCGAAGAAGCCCATGGCCTTGTTCTTGGAGAATGCGGCGCGGTGCTTCCAGACGGCCTGGAGGATGCCGAAGCTCCAGCGGAAGCGCTGTCGCATGAGCCCGCCGGCGTTGATGGGGGCCTCAGTGAAAGCGAGCGCGTGGTCCTCGTAGATGACGCGGAACCCGTGCTCGAGGAGGTTCATGGTGAGGTCGGCATCTTCAGCGACGGTATTGATGGGATAGCCGGCTAGTTCCTTCACGGGGGCGGTGCGCCATGCGCCGATGGCGCCGGGGACGACGGTGACGACGTGGAAAAGGTCGAGGGCGCGGCGCTCGAAGTTCTGGCTGGTGATGTATTCGAGGGCTTGCCAGCGTGTCCACAGGTTGACGCGGTTGCCGACCTTGGCGTTGCCCGCGACTGCGCCGATTCGAGGATCGGCAAAATGCGGAATGAGTTTTGAGATGGCGTCGTTGGCGATGACGGTATCCGCGTCGATGCCGACATAAATCTCTTCCGTGACGTGCTCGAGCGCGAAGTTGAGCGCCAGAGCCTTTCCGCCGTTTTGCTTGGTGAGGACGAGGACGCGGCCCTGGGCGATTTCGTTTTTGTAGGCGTCGGAGGCGACCTTGATGGTGGCGTCGGTTGAGCCGTCGTCGATGACGATGACGCGGAGGTTGGGATAGTCGGAGTTGAGCACGGAGCGGACAGTGCGGACGATGACCTTCTCCTCGTTGTAGGCGGGGACGAGGACGGCGACGCTGGGCTTGTAGCTGCCGTTCAGGCGCGCAGGGTTGCCGCGCAGGCGCTCGATGATGGCGAAGAGGCCGACGAGTACGAGGCGCGCGCTCATCAGCACGTCGCCGACGAAGAAGATGAAGACGATGAGATGGCCGAGGAAGGCGATGGCGGAGAAGGCGATGGAGTCGGGCAGCGCGCGCAGATATTGCGGGAAGGTCATGGGCGGCATGACCTGGTCGCGGGTTTTGCCGAGGAGCGCGGAGACGGGGACGACCTGATAGCCGTGGGCGCGGAGCGAGTCGATGAGGACGGGGAGCGTGGCGATGGTGACGGAGCGGTCACCGCCGCCGTCGTGCAGGAGGATGATGCTTCCGCGCTTCCATGCCTTGCTGGGGTTTTGCATGGCGCGAAGGTCGTCGAGGACGCCGTTGGTGATTTCCTCCGGGGTTTTGCGGACGCGCTCGTCCCAGTCGTCGGTGTCGATTTTGTTGCCGATGATGATGTAGCCGCGTTTTTCAATGCGCTCGACGGGGCTGGCCTCGTCGTCGGTGTCGGGCTCCTGGTCAATGGAGTAGGGGGGGCGGAAGTAGAGCGGCTGGGCGCCGAGCTTTGAGGCGAAGAGGCGCTCGGTGAGTTGCAGTTCAAGGTTGAGCTGCTGGGGCGAGATTTCGCTGATGTCGGGATGGGTGAAGGTGTGGTTGCCGATCTCGTGGCCTTCACGGTAAACGCGCTGCATGAGGCCGACGTTTTCATCGGCGCTTTCACCGATCATGAAGAAGGTCCCCTTGACGTTTTTCTCCTTGAGAATGTCGAGAATCTTCGGTGTCCATTTAGGATCGGGTCCGTCGTCGAAGCTGAGCGCGACGCATTTGGGGTCGTACCCGTACTGGGTGACGGTGTAACCGCGGGGGTAGACATCCATGTGCTCGTCGATGAGTAGCTTGCGGTGGGGGTCGGTTTCGTCGTCGTCGATTTGCACGGTGCGCTTGCCAGGCTGGGGCGTGCCGGTGACGCGGAGAATGTCGCCGTAACCCTCATTGTCCACATCATGGCCGGGGAGCACGCTGCCGAGGGCGTTGAGGGCGTCGGGTGAAGCGGGGTGATCCCAGACATTCCACAGCGAGCGGTCTTCTTCGCCGAGGCGCCAGAGGGCGAAGGTTTGAATGCCGAGTTCGCGCGCGGCACGGAGTTCGTTGAGGATGGTAACGCCATCGAGGAACCAAACGACGTGGCGGACGTGGCTGTCCTCGTCGATGTATTCAAAGTGCGGGTTGAGTGAGTTGTAATCGAGGTCGAGGTCGGCGTCGGCGTCACTGGCGCGCTGCCAGGCGTCGGAGACGGACATGTCACTGGTATCCACGACGCGCGGCTTGGCGTGCCGGTGGTCTTTTGCGTCGGGGATGGTGAGTGTCCAATCGTAGGCGTAGTTGCCGACGGCGCAGATGATTTTGTCGCGCGGGATGGCCTTGAGGGCGCGCGCGAGGTTGCCGATGAACCACTGCTGGCTGGCGATGGGGCCGGGGTCGCTTTCGACCTCGTGCTCGTCGTAGTTCATGAGGATGACGCCGTCGGAGTTAGCGGCGAGCAATTTGAGGTCGGCATCGTCGGTTTGCGCGGCGGTGTTGACGTAGAGTTTCAGGCCATGCGCTTGGAGCGCGGAATATAGCTCCTGGACGAGTGTGAAGTGCGCCTGCGTGGCGTCGTCGTTGAGGTTTTCAATGTCGAGCGAGATGCCGCGATAGGCTGGGAATTTTGCGAAGAGGCGGAGGAGCTGGTCGATCAGGCTCTGGCGGTTGGCGGGGATTTTGAGCCAGTCGCCATAGGCGGGGTCGAAGCTTTGCGAGGCGGAGTTGAAGTTGCTGAGCAGGGGGAAGATTTCGGTATCGACTTTTTCCGCCTGGATGACGTGCTTGATTTTGCCAAGCTCGTCGGGGTCGTGTATGGCATTGCCCTCGAAGATGAAGAAGTCGTGGCCGTCGAGGGTGCTGCCGCGCAACTGGCCCTCCGTGCCGTTCATATGCAGCCAAGCGGGGAAGAGGAGGTCGATCTGATGGACGTGCTCGCGGAAGGAGGAGTAGCTGGTGGGGTCGTAGGGGACGTAAAAGGCGGCGCGCACGCCCTCGCCGGCGTTGAGGGTGATCTCGGAGGGCTTGCGGTTGGATTTGCGGTGCGAGGGGTGTGCGACGCGGTTATTGCGCGCGTCATTGGTGCGGTAGCGCAGTGCCTTGTAGTTGTGCTGCTGTGAGGGGAGCAGCAGCTCGGGGAGGCTTTGATTGCGCAGGATATTGAAGATGAAGGCGGCGATGACAAAAGTGGAGACGAGGGCGGTAATGTCGAAAATGCGGCGGAGGCGCTTCCAACGTTTGCGATCGGGGTCGTAAAAGATCTGCTTCTGTGGCATGAGCGGTGTTTTGTACGGGTACTACCAGTTTAGATGGTTTGGGCGCGGAACGGTGAGCAGAAAGCAACAAAGGGATTATGAGTGTTTGAGACGGGGCGGGGCTCAGGCTTGCGCGCGGGTGCATTCAATAAAATGAAGTCATGACGAAGACAGCGACGGAACGGGCAAAGAAAATCAAAATCATCCTGTTTGACGTGGACGGGGTGCTGACGGACGGCGGGATCTGGTTGTTCCCCGCAGCAACGCCGGGCCATGAGCCCAGCGCGTTCAATGATGTGGTGCAGCGGCGATTGAGCGAGACAGAAGGCAAGGCCGGCTTCGGGATACTGTCGGCTTCAATGGTCGAGGCGAAGGGTTTTCATGCGCACGACGGCACATCCATCTCAATGGCGCGGCTGGGCGGCCTGCAGACGGGCGTGATCACAAAGCGGATCTCGGAGACGGTGGCGCTGCGGGCGCGCGACCTGAAGCTGGATTTTGTCTACATGGGGCAGAGTTACAAGATGCAGGCGGTGCGCGAGATCCAGGGGAAGACGGGCGCGGCTTTGGAGGAGATTGCGTATGTGGGCGATGACATTATTGACTTGCCGGTGATGCGGCAATGCGGGCTGGCGATTGCGGTTGCCGATGCGCGCGAGCAGGTGAAGGCGGCGGCGCATTACATTACCCCGAAAGCCGGCGGACGCGGCGCGGCGCGCGACGCGGTGGAGTTCATCTTGGAGGCGCAGGGGACGCTGGAGCGTGTGATTGAGGAGTACATTGACGAACGCAACCCGATGGCGCCGTCGATGGACATTGGCAAGGGCGGAATTTGAGGGACTAGGGAAGGAAAAACCTGGTTGGGGCCGCGAGGGATTGCGGCCCGATTTATTTTTGCGCGAAGGCGGGGAAGATCTGGTCCAGTTCGAAGGTGCGCAGTGTTTGGCGCAGGTCCGTCTGGGAGTCGGGCTCGGTATTGGAGACGGCGTGGGTTGGCTGGCTGGTTGGCGTGCCGCCCTCGTCGGTGGTGTTGACGACGAGGATGCTGGCGAGGGAATCGGCGGGGTCGATGAGCAATTCGGAGCTGAAGCCGCCCTGGTCGCCGTCGTGGTAGATGAGCTTGCGTCCGTTGAGGTTGAGGATGAAAAAGCCGAGGCCCATTTGCGGTTGCGAGGCGTGGGGGCCGGAGGTGTAAGCGGTGGCCTGTTTGCCGGGTTCGATTGCGGGCAGAGTGCCGGTCCACATCTCTTCGAGTGACGAGCGTTTGAGGATGAGATTGTAGACGGGTTTGTTGGTGTCGCCGATGAGGAAGGCGGCATACTTCGCCATATCCGGCATGGTGGATTTGAGGCCGCTGTTTGCCGTGGTGATGCCGGTATCAAAGTCGCAGGGTTGCGCGGTGAGCTTGCTGCCGGAGCGGATATAGCTGGCGGAGACATGCGAGGCGAGGAAGTACGGGGCGTGGTTGAAGTAGCTCGAGTGCATTTCAAGGGGCATCAGAATATTTTTGGTGATGTATCCCTCGAAGGTTTCCCCGGTGAGCCGCTCGATGATTTGGCCGAGGAAGACATAGCCGAGGTTTGAGTAGGACCAGCGCGAACCGGGCGCGAAGTCGATGTGCGTGTAGGGGAGCATGGCTTCGACCTGCTGCCAGCGCGTTGGCTCGAAGGGCTCCCAAGCGCAATCACCGGGCTGGTCGCATTCCCAGGGCCAGGTGGGGTTGCGGAAGCCGGCGCTGTGGTTGAGCAGCTCTCGGATGGTGATGGCGTCGACGGGGCCGTAGGCGTCATGGACCTGGCGCAGCTCGGGGATGAATTTGACGGCGGGGTCGTCGAGCGAGAGCAGGCCGCGATCGCGCAGTTGCAGGATGGCGATGGCGGTCATGGTCTTGGTGATGGAGGCCCAGTTGTAGGTTGTGTTGGCGTCGATGGACTGGTGCGTGGAGGCGTTTGCCTCGCCATCAAAAAACGTGACTGCCGAAGAGCCCGCGTCGTGGTGGATGAAGGCGGAAGCGCCGCCGACGATTCCGTGCCGTGTGAGCGCGGCCTGGAAGCGGGTGTGAAATTCATCCAGGGCCTGCTGCCGGCCGGATGGCTGCGCACTTGCGGGTGCGGCAAGGGGCAGGAGAGCGGCGAAGAGAAGCGCGCGGGCGCGGGGGTTGAACATGCTGGCCATCATAACCCATGGCGCGCGCCGAGCTGCCTATAAAATTGAGGAGTGAGTTTGAAATTCAATTTGCAAAAAACGAATGCGGCAGGCGGGCGGCGCGGCGAGATGGACCTTGCGCACCGCGTGGTGCAGACGCCGGTGTTCATGCCGGTGGGGACGGCGGGCACGGTCAAGGCGGTTCCGCAAAATATTCTGGAGGTGCTGGGCGCGGAGCTGATTCTTGGCAACACCTACCATCTTTATCTGCGGCCGGGGCACGAGTTGATCCGCCGCCTGGGCGGGCTGCACAAATTCATCAGTTGGCCGCAGGCCATGTTGACGGACTCGGGCGGCTACCAGGTTTTCAGTTTGAGCTCGCTGCGCAAGGTGACGGATGAGGGCGTGGCGTTCCGGTCGCATTTGGACGGGAGCGCGCACTTCTTCACGCCGGAGCACTCGATGGATGTGCAGATTGCGCTGGGGGCCGACATTGCGATGGCCTTTGACGAGTGCACCGAGTACCCGGCCGACCGCGCGCGGGCCGGAGAGAGTTTGCGGCTGACGTTGGCCTGGGCGGAGCGGTCGTTGAAGCACTTCCGGGCGAGCCAGCACAGGACGCCGTGGGCGGAGGCGCTGGGGCGAAGACAGAATTTGTTTGGGATTGTGCAGGGCGGCATGTACAAAGACCTGCGCCGCGAGAGCGCCGAGCGCCTGCTGGAGATGGATTTTGACGGGTATGCGATTGGCGGCTTGAGCGTGGGCGAGCCGCGCGAGATGACGGCGGAGATGATTGCCGAGGTGCTGCCACTGTTGCCCAAAGACAAGCCGCGCTATGTGATGGGCGTCGGCTACCCGGATGAGATTGAGATGTATGCGAAGATGGGCGTGGATATGATGGACTGCGTTTTGCCGACGCGGGCCGCGCGCCATGGGCTGCTCTTCACAAGCGAAGGGCGCGTGAACATCAAGACAAAACAATATGCCGAGGACCAGAATCCGCCGGATCCCAATTGCCAGTGCATGGTCTGTCGGCGTTATACGCGCGCTTATCTGCGGCATTTGTTCCAGACCGGCGAGGCGCTCTCGGGGATATTAAATACAATCCACAATCTCGCGTACTACCTTGGCATCATGGAGCGTGTACGCGGGGAGTTGGCTTGATCAATCCGTCGGCAGAGCGGCAACCCTGCCGACGATTGCCAATTTAGCCCTCGATAGCCCCGCCCAAAAGCGTCTTGAGCGCCTGCACATATTTGGTGAGCGCGGCGCGGCCTGCCTCGGTCATGCGGTAAAGCGATTGCGGTTTGCGCTGCACAAATTTCTTTTCGACGGCGATGTAGCCTGCCTCCTCGAGCTTGAGCAACTGCGCGCCGAGGTTGCCGTCGGTCGAGCCGGTCTTCTCGCGCAGCCAGGTGAACTCCGCCTCTTCAACGGTAGCGAGCAGCGAGAGCAGAGCGAGGCGCAGCTTTCCGTGAACGATGGGGTTGAGTTCGGGCAGCTCAGGCATGACAATTCACCTTGTTCAACCGTTTTTGTTCTAGAACCATGGCGTAGATCCCGAAGAGAATCTGGCAGAGAAAAACATCGGCCATCAGCAGGTAGTTGCTTTGCTCAGCGGTTATGAAACAAGCCGCGGCGGAGCTGAGCCACCAGACGATGGCGCAGGCGAATTGTGCGCGCCAGCGCAGCAGCATTCCCGAAGCCCCATTCACCAGGCCCAGATGAGCGGTGGCAATGGCAACAAAGATTTGCGTCTCATGCATGCGCCCGCTGAAACCATAGGCAAAGAGGACGAGGAACAAGCTGGCCCCGAGCGCGGTCCACATGGAGCCGATGGCCCGGCCTGCGGTAGATTCATGCGATTTTGTCTTGTGCGTGGAGAAGCCCGCGATTGTCGCCACGAGGGCTAAAACCATGGTGACCGGCCAGGCATAGACGAGATGCAGCCAGGTTGCGCCGATGATAGCCACTTCGTAGGCAACACCCCAAAGCACAAAGCTCCAGGCGTAGCGGCCGGTGGTGCGTCGGCCCTCCTGCATCATGGATTCAATGAGAGTGAGGCGCTCGTTGAGTTCCTGGTTTGATATTTGCTCATTCATGGATTTCTCTCCTGAGGTTGAGTAGTTTGGCAGATATCGCTGCCATCACATAAAGAACTCTATTACATAGAGTACTCGATGTCAAGAAGAAAAGTTATTTTGGAGGTTCTATGTTCTATCTATCTGATTTTGATTGAATTAAGTCAGATATCAAGGGTGTGATGCGATGCAGCAGACCTTGCCAGTCGCCGGTTTTTGACTGGCGGAAGAGCCGCATGGTGGGGTACCACGGGGAGTCGTCGCATGCTTCCATCCAGCGCCAGTCGGCGTGGTGGGCAAGGAGGAGCCAGACGGGAAGACCCAAGGCGCCGGCGAGATGGGCGACGGCAGAATCGGTGGTGAGGATGAGGTCGAGGTTGGCGGCGAGTGCGGCGGTGTCGGAGAAGTCGTGGTCGCGGCTGGAGCCGTCATAGACATGCAGATTGTGGGGCAGTGATTGCAATTGGCGCGCGGCATCACCTTTTTGAAGAGAGATGAAGTGAGCATCGGGAAAGGCGCGGAGGATTGGGATGAAATTTGCGAGAGGCATGGAGCGAACAGCGTCGGCTTTGTAGCGTGGATTGCCGGCCCATGCGAGTCCTATGCGGAAAGCATTGGATTCAGATCCGAAATGGGAGCGGAGTTCGATGGCGCGACGCTCGATGGCATCGGGTTCGGCGGCGAGGTAGGGGCCAAACCAGGGCGCAGTTTCAGTGGTGGTGAGGAAACAAGCGGGGAGGCTGAGGAGCGGGCACTCGAGATCGAAGGGCGGGCGGGGATCGCCGCGCGGGATGACGTGGATGGTGTCGGAGTGGGCGGCAGCGAGCGAGAGCATGAGGCGCGCGACGGGTTGCTGAACCTCGAGCGTAACCCGGGCGCCACGGGCAGCGACGAGCGGGGCATAGATCG
>JAJXXN010000054.1 GCA_021781075.1 Acidobacteriota bacterium
CCGACCACCTCAACACCCTCGGGATCGGGCAAGGACCGCTTTCGCGCTTTGTCGCCCTGCCACACACCGAGGGCTGTGGCGCTGCTGAGGGTGCTAACGAAGATGTCGTGACACGCGCCCTGCTCGGGCATCTCACGCACCCGCTTGTAGGCGCTGCGCTGCTGCTCGAGCAGCCCTATGGCTTTTTCGGCGCGCTCAACCCCACCGGCCATTCGGCCATTTACCTGGCGCGAATCTGCGCTGAAACGCCGACGCAATTGCGCCGTTGCAAGGCTGGCGAACTTGGCTCCGTCATCAGCCGTTATCAGGGCCTGGACAATTACGACTGGCTGGCCATTCCACTGGTTCCCTATCTCTATGCCGTCGAAGATGCCTCCGATGCTCCTCTCTCCGTTGACAAGGCCCTCGTCAACCGGTTACGGGACCAATTTCATGAGAGGCACCTACTCACACTCAGCGCCGAGGTGCCACGCGGCGGCTTTTTCAGCGGTGGATGGTCCGAACTCGCAGGCGCCTCCTATGAGCGCCGCATCTACGCTTACCGATTCAACACCACCGAAGAGCAGGATGACAAACTGCTCGATTACCTCAATTCGCATCCCAACGTCTCACACTTCAACCTGCTTTACCAGAATTGCGCCGACTTCTCACGCGGCATACTCAACTATTACCTGCCCGGGGTCTTTGACCGCAGCATCTTCCCCGATGCCGGCCTTACAACGCCCAAACAAATCACCTACAAGCTGCTGCGCTACGGCCGCTCTCATCCGGAGCTGGGGCTCAAGGTGTATCTCATACCCCAAGTGCCGGGCTACCGCAAGCAAAGCAAACGCAACCACGGCATCGCTGAGTCCTTTGTGACCACGGGGTATGCCATTCCACTCATCGCGCTCAACCCCTATATTGCAGGCGGTCTCTTTGTTGACTACCTTATCCGCGGCCGGGCGCATCTGGTGCCCAAGGACCCCATCCTTGCCGACGCGATGCACATGGAGAATTTGACAGGGGGAACAAGCACGGTGGAAAATCCAACCAAAACCGAGGCATTGAATACAGTCTCGGGCACGAACGGGAAGGCGACCCCATAATCATGAACAGCAAAAAACATCAAAGCTACAAAAACCACGTTCGCTTTGACCCCCTCTATCACGTTGTCCTTTTCTCCGTCCTCGTCATCAACCTTGTTGTGGTTGTGGTCCACTTGCTCCACCACGTCAACCTGCACAGCGTATGGCTGCTGGTGCTCTCACTTGCCGCCATGTTGCTTTTTCTCAAGATGCGGCTTTATGCCATGACGGTGCAGGACCGTGTCATCCGCCTCGAGGAGCGCCTGCGCCTCCAGGCCCTCGCGCCCGCCGAGTGGCACGCGCAGATTTATCACCTCTCCACCGACCAGCTCATCGGCCTTCGCTTCGCATCCGATGACGAAGTCGTCGCACTGGCCAAAGAGGCGTTGGAAAAAGGACTCAACCGCAAGCAGATCAAGGAGCGGGTGAAGAACTGGCGCGCAGACTGGGAGCGGGTGTAACCCGGGGAAAACCCAAAGGACGCGAACCAAGGAAGTAAAAAGCGCGTTCCCGGCTCCCGCAACGCCGATTACCGCGCTACACTGAACTCATGAGCCTGGAAGTGAGTGAAGGGGAATTTCGCGCCCGCGCCGAAGCGGCGATGAACGCATTGAAAAAACACCTGTATGACGCCGAGGAAGAGGGCGGCTTCGAGGTGGAGGAACAGGGCGGAGTTCTCAATTTGGTCTTTGAAGTGCCACCGGGAAAATTTGTCATCACCACCAACGCCCCCGTCCGCCAAATCTGGATCTCCGCGCTTTCCACCAGTTTTAAACTCGACTGGGATTCAACCGCGGGGGAGTTTGTGCTTCCGAAATCGAATGAGCGCCTGATTCCGCTGGTGGATAGGCTGGTGCGCGAGCATTCGGGCTGAACTTGATCCGCATCCACCCTGAACCGCACCGCTTTCCAAAGCAAATGCAAAAAGGCCCGGCTTCCACAATGGAGAGCCGGGCCTTGCAGTTGGTTGTTTAATTCACGGTCAGTGTGAAGCTGGTGCTGACCTTGGTGGCCTGCGCATCGCTGCCAGTCCCGGAAACGGTGATGGTGTAGTTGCCGGTGGTGGTACCCGTGGCACCGCCGCCACCGCCGCCGCTGCTGCCATTGCCGTTGCAACCGCTCAGGTAGCCCATGGCCACAAAGAGCACCAGCGCGCCCAGCATGGAACGCCACTTGCGAGAGCGAGCCGGAACGCCAAAGAAGAGCAGCAGAGCCAGGGCCAATCCGCCCGCCATTCCCTTCCAATCGGATTTCTGCGCGCTCAGAGTTCCTGTGTGCGCCGGAGTGGCAGCCGTGGTCATGATGTTCAGGGTCACCGTTCCCGGCGCGCCCGATGTTCCCGGTGTGGCCATGCCACCCGAGCAAGTCGGTGCATTCACAGCTCCCGTTGGCGAGGCTGACACGGAGCAGGTTACTGTCACCGTGCCGGTATAGCCGCCGTAGCCAATCAGGGAGACGGTGGGTGTTGCGGCGCTGCCATGCGTAACCGAGGTTGTCGCCACGCTCATGGTGTAGGTCGTGGTGGTCACCGTGACGGTGTTTGTGCCCGAGAGTGGCGCGTAGGTTGCGTCACCCGAGTACGAGGCTGTGATGGTGTCCGTTGCCGGCGTGGTTGTGCCACCCGCCAGGGAATAAGCAGGGATCGTAAATGTCACTGTGCCACCGCTCAAAACCTGCGCCGTGGAGGTGTAGCTTCCGCTGCTGAAGGTCACATTGCCGGTCGGCGTGCCACTGCCGCCGGTGATGGTCGCCGTCACACTCAATGTTTGATCGGAGTTGATGCTGGTGATCCCGCCGAAGCTGACCACGACGTTGGCGGTGCCGGAACCAGTGGCGGTGCCCCAATAGTTCACCAACTGCGCCACATCCACCGAGCCGATGCCCGTGGCAAGGTCGTAGCCTGCGCTGGTGTTGTAGCCGGTCATGTAGTCCGTACCGCTGGTGACCGCGGCACAGGAGCCGGCGGGGCTTGATGTTGCATTGCACGGCACAGCGATGTTGCCCACCGTAATGTCGTGGAAGATGCTGCCGGCATGGTTGCCGGCTGCCAGTAGATAAAGCTCCGGATTGGGCAATCCGATTGAACCACCCTGCGACTCAGTGACCAGTGCGAAGATGCCAGCGGTTGCCGGTGAGGATGTTGAAGTGCCGCCAAAAGCGTTGAAGTAGAACTGGTTCTGCGCGTTGATGCTGGCGCAGTTGGTGTAGAAAGCCGTGCCAGGGACCGAGTCATCCGTGCAAACCAGCCAACTGGCATTGTCTGCGCCGTTGGCGCCCAGCAGTGACATGTCGGGAATATCGCGAACCGAGTCGGCAGGCGTCAGGGCGCTTTGCCAAGCCGGCTTTGCATAGCCTTTGCAGGTTGCGCCACCGCCCGATGCGCAGGAGCTTTTGCCGCCCGAGCCAGCCGCGAAATTAACCGCGCCATAGCCCGAAGGCAGAACATTTTGTGAAATCAGGAGGTTGGGATTTGTTGTGTCGTTCCAGGCTGACTCGGGAATGTAGCCCAAAGCACCGCCATAGAGTGAACTGTTTGTGGAGTTCACATAAGTACTGAAGCTGGTTAGCAACGGATAATAATCCGTTCCGCCGACTGCCACGTTATACGGTGTGGAGGCAAAACCGCTGACCGTCAAGCCGCCAGTGGCATAGCCATTCGGGGGGCGGTAATCGCAGCCGGCCGAGCCGCTGTCGCCCGAAGAGACAAATACGGAGATGCCCTGCGCAGCCGCCTGCTGCCACCAGCCATTCAACTGAATGTTGTTCGAGGCTCCCAGCGTGCTTTCACATTCGCCAAAACTCAGGCTGAAAACGTTGTCGCGGTTGTCCGAGAGCATCTGCTCAATGCCTGAGACCAGGTCGGTGGAGACGTAGTAATTGACCTGCGCGCCGGGGGCTATGCCGCCGGAGAGTTCCGTGTCAATGTAGGCCTCGTCGGCATCGCCATTTTCACTGGCATTGTCAATGTTGTAGATGGTGAATTGCCCGTCCTTGGAAACCTGCACACTGCCGATGCAATGCTGGATTGTAGGGTTGGTGCCACAGGGTTCGGAGGTGGGAGTGGAGGGCGTGGGAATGGTCTGACCCAGAAAAAGTTTGCGATAGTTCCACACTGTGGAGGAGAGAATCAGGCTGTCGCCGCCAATGCCGATATTCACACCGGTCCCATCCACAGTACTGCTGCCGTTGTAATTAATATTCAAGGTCTTATTCGGCGTGTCATAGATTGTCCCGGCATCCTGCGGGGTGAAGTAAAGCTTGCAACTGCCGCTGGCGCAGATTGAAAGGTTGGGATTGCCCTGGTTCTCCATGGGGACCAGCGCGTGTTTGGCCGGGTCAAACTGCCCTGCCGGGCCATGGGTGAAATAAGGAGTCGGCTTGATGGTGTTCAGGTGCGAGATGCCCACCACGACCGGGGCCACGCGGCGGGAATCTGCGGGTCGCTGACATTTGCCATGAAGATTTCGCCTTCTGCATTGAACTGGTGAATCTGTGTGTGGAAGGCATTCTCCACATCGACCACCCTGCCGCTGAAGGCAATGCCCATGCCGCCGGAGTCCACGCGCTCAACGGAGAAGCCGCGACCGGTGAGCCAGTTCAGGAGTGAGTTGATATCCGCGCCCGAGACGCCGTAGCGCTGGCTGAACTGGGCCGGCGTCAGCCATTGGTGATAGTAGGGCGATTGCGGGTTCTGCTGCGCCGCCATGAAGGACTCAAGCGCCTGCTCCTGCGCCGCGGTGCGAGAGAGCACCAGGCGCATGTGGGTCATCACCGTGCCCTGCGGCACTGCGCCCAGGTCAAATTCCGGTTGGGCAAGCGAGGGGACGTTGCCTGACAGCGTCACCAGTTGGGCCTCATCGATTGTCCCAAGGATGCGCGTTTGTGTTTGTGCTGCAAGTAGCGAGACGGCGAAGGCGGCATAGAATAAGACCGCGGTGCGGAAGAATCTCATGCTTTGTATTTTTCCTTTCAATTTGAGAGAGCGGCTAAAGTGGATGGAATCACCATCGCCCAATTCTAAAATGAGAAGCTTACATTCCGCCTTTGAAAAAAGAAGGCCCGGCTTCCCATTGGGAAACCGGGCCAGGTTACTTTGGGTGAATTTAGTTGACAGTTACGTTAAACGTTTGTGTTGGTGTGTTGGCGATTGCCGGATTGCCCACCGCGGTCACGGTGAAGGTGTAGGTCCAGGCAGTGGTGCCCGGCGAGGTTGGCCCATTGTTCATGCCACCGCCACAGGCGGTCATCCCGCCCAGCGAAACCAACAGGACCAACATGCCCAGCATGATCTTCCAACCGCGGCGGCGGCCCGGGATCCCGAAGAAGACGAGCAGCGCCAACAGCGCCCCGCCCGCGCGGAACAACCCGCTGCCGGAGCCGGTTTGTGCCAGCTTTGCTCCGCCCGCAGGCGCGAGCATTGGCGCCGTGGTATCCACATACAGTGTCACACTGCCCGAGGTTGCAACGTTGCTGAGCGACACCGTGCCACCAGCCGAGCAGCTGGGCAGGTTCACTGCGCCGGCTGGCGAATTGGTCAATGTGCAGTTGAAGCTCACCGTGCCCGCGTACCCGTCCGTGCTCGAAACCGTCGCCATTACCTGCGCGGTATTGCCTGGGGGAACAGATGCCGGCGAGGTGATGGCGCCCAATGTAAAGGTACCGGCCGCAGTGCAGGCACCGGTGACGGTGACCGTGGCAGAACTGTTGGTTGTGGCATAGGTGTTGTCGCCGCCGTAAGCAACCGTCAACGTCACCGTGCCGCAAATGTTGAAGCTGTTTGCGGGAATGGTGAAGTTGGCGCTGCCGGCCGCGAGTGTCTGCGTGGAGGTGTAATCAAGGGCCGAGAGTGTCACAGTGCCCGTGGGTGTGCCGCTCGCCCCGGAGACGACTACAGCCACCGGCAAGTCCTGCGTCGAGGCAATCGAGGTGACACCGTTCAGGTTGATGGACACGGTCGCGGTACTTGCCGCCACCGGAATGACCTGCCAGCCGCTGAGCACATTGCTCACATTCAACGAGCCAAGGCCGGTCGCCTGGTCATAGCCGGTCATGGCGCTGAAACCAGTGAGCGTTCCCACTGAATCGCCATTGCTGATGGTGCAATCCGGCGAGGCCTGGCCATTGTATTGATTGGTTAATTGCCATCCAGCGTTGGAATAGCTGATACCGCCTTCAAGGTCCTGGCCGTTGTAATTGCAGGCCATGGCATTGGTTCCCTGGTCGGGGTCGTTGAAATAGCAACTGCTGGAGTTGGTTGCCGTTTCCGCCGAGCAACCGTTGTAATTCTGCGCTTCGGCCAAAGCGTAGAGCCCGGCGTTGGGGTTGCCCTGCGGTTGCCCCGCGCTCTGATTGATGAGGGCCATCACGCCCGCCATCTCTGGCGTCGCCACCGAGGTGCCACCCACTTCCTCCGCGCCGCCGTTGGTGCCGGAGCCCGTCAGGCTGAGGTTGGTGCAGGGCGCGCCGTCATTGGAAACGCAGATCAGCGTGGCACTGTCGAGCGCGCCATCGCCGGAGAAGAAGCTGACGTCGGGCAGGTCACGCACGCCATCATTCTGCGGCACACCGATGCTTGCCGCTGAAACCTGCCAACTCGGCTTGACCCAGCCATTATTGTTCAAGGGGAGGTTGCCATAGCCGCTGCCTGTGCTGGTGTCGCCAGTGTCACAGAAGCCAAGCGTTGTGTTGGTTGTTGAATTCACCACACAGTTGCTGGCACCGCCAGAGCCACCAATGGTGTCGAGTGAAGGCGCTATGACCACTGGCGTCTGACCGAGGCCATTGCTGGTTTGTTGGTAGATCGAATTCCAGTTCGAATAGACAAAGCTGCAAGCCTGCTCGGGGGTGCCAACACCGTTGTAACCGAAGTAGATGGCCAAACTGGACATGTACGCCGCCTGTATTGGGTTTTCGCAAGTGTCATTCCAGGCCGTTTCCGTCACATAGCCCAAGGCGGACGCCTGCTGCGGGCTGTTGCTGATGCTCCAGTAAGTGGATGCATCCGCGGCCGAACAACCCTGCACGTTGCCATTGACATCGATGGTGGGCTGGCACCAACTGAAATCCGTGCCACCCACGGCTGTGTTGTATGGCGTTGAGGCAAGGCCGTTGACCGTTAGCCCATATTGCGCCACGTAAGGAAAGCCTTGGTAATCACCACCCTGGTCGCAGGAGGGTGCGCCGGAATCGCCAGTGGCGACAAAAACCGCAATGCCGCTTGCTGCCGCCGTCTCCCAAAGGTTGTTATAGGCCACGTTGCCTGCCGTGCCGTTGTAAAGTTCACATTGGCCGTAGCTCAGGCTCAAAATCCGCGTGCCATACACTGGCGCGCCCTGCACATAGGCATTGTCGATGGCCCATTGTGCGCCGTCATACAGGGGATCATTCGTGGGCGCAACCTGGCTGTTGTAAGCGTCGGTGACCAGCACCACCTGCGCACCCGGCGCGACCGCGCCCGCCAACTCGACATCGAGGGTGTTTTCAGTCAAATCGCCGCTATTGCACAGATTTGTTGAACCGGAGCAGATTCCCGGGTCACCATCCGGCCCGTTCGCGATGATAGGCGATAAGCCGGACGGCAGGCCGAAGACCGACTTGAAAGTGGCCACATCGGACTGGTCAATGTCGCTGGTTCCGATAATCGTGATCACCTGCCCGCTGCCATTGGTTGTTGCCGGCCACGAGGAAGGCAGATTGTAGATGGAGGCGAAATCATACGGCGACACATCCTCTTCGACCGTGTTATTGCCGGAATTGTAGAAGAAGAGCGGCTTTGCCGCGGAGGCGCGCCTTACCGCCGCCGGTGATGCGGGCGGATTCGACACACCCGTCAGATTCGCCGCTGGGTTTTGCGTCTTCACCCAGCCATGCTGTGCCGCGCTGAACTGTACCTGGCTGCCGGTGCGATGCAGCGGATGGGGGAGGAAGTTATGCAGCCCCTTGACGCCAAGCACCACCGGTGCAAGCGCAGCCGGGATCTTTGGGTTGCCCATGTTCGCAATGTGCGCAACGCCATTCACCTGCAGGTTGTGAATCTCCGTGTGGAATGCAGTTGCCACCTGGCCGGCCGTGCCGCTGAAATTGATCGACATGCGGTCGCTCGACACGCCCTTCACCGCGAAGCCTTTGGCGGCCAGCCATGCCGTGATCTTGTTGATGTCCGAGAGCGCCGGCCTGTAGTTCTGCCCCACCTGCTCGGTGGTCAACCAGCGGTGATAATTGGGCGAGCTGGTGTCGTACTCGCCCTGCACATAACTGTCAAAGGCGGATTGCTGCTCCGCAGTGCGGCTGAGCACGAGCATCAAGCCGGCCATGGGCAAGGCATC
>JAJXXN010000147.1 GCA_021781075.1 Acidobacteriota bacterium
CCCCGCGGTCGCATCGGCGCGCAAGCTCAAGGAGCGTGTGCTGTTGGCTGAGCTGTACCTTGACCGCCTCTACAAGCTGCCGCTGGCAAAGCCCGTGGTGCGTGAGCTTTCGCGTTTCCAGCCGGTGCGCCGCGATTTCTCGCTGGTAGTGCCGAATGCAGCGCGCTGGGATGAGATTGAACGTGGGCTGGCATCAATCAACTTGCCCGAGCTTGTGGAGTGGCAGGCGCGGGAGGTATTTCGCGACCCCAGGCTGGGCAAGGGCGAGTACTCGCTGCTGGTGAGCGTCACCTTCCAGGCTGCGGACCGGACCCTGCGCGAAGAGGAATTGAAAAGCTACACCGAGCGGGTGATTGGCACCTTTGCCACTGCGGGCGCAAAACTGAGGGGCTAGCCTCTGCTGTCAATAATTGATGGCTTGCATTGCGCGGCCACTGCCTGGGCATCGGCAGTTGTTGACCATGACAAGCCCCCTGCGCGTGATTTCCGGCATCAGCCCACCGTTTGGCGTTATACTCCACTCAAATCAGGAGTACAGAATGCAAGACCCGACTGCGACAATTTCCCCGGGAGAACAAAGCAAACGGACCACCCTTGCCCTCAGCATGGATGAGTTTGCCGCGCTTGAGGAGCGCGTGGTGCGTGCGGTGAGTTTGGTGCGCCGCGAGCGCCAGGCGCGCGTTGCGGCTGAAGAGCGCGCCAATGAACTTGAGTCGAAGCTGCAACTGCAAGCCCCCGCAATGCAGTTGCTTGAAACCGAGCTGGCCGCCCTGCGCGCCGAGCGCGACCAGATGCGCGGGCGCGTGGAACGCATCCTCAATCAACTTGATTCATTGGAGTTGTAACCAGTGGCCGGCAACACACAACCACCACAAACTCCTCCGGCAGCCGTCACAGTGGATATCTTCGGCCAGCAGTACCATTTGGCTGGCAATGACCCCGCGCATCTTCACGCCTTGGCTGCGCGCGTGGATGCCATCATGCGCGCGGTGGCGGCCAGCGGTCGCAGCACAAATGCAGAACGAGTCGCGGTGCTTACGGCGCTGAACCTGGCTGATGAATTGACGCGGCTTGAGTCGGTTGGCGGCATGAACGTGGCGGAGGGCTCGGCGCGCGCGGCGAACCTGCGCAAGCTGCTCGACCTGTTGTTGATTGAGGAAACAAGGCAGGCCTGAGGGCATTTTTACCGCTCCATGAAAACCGCGGGCCGGCGCGGCTTGCAAATTTTGGCTCAACCCACTAGCATCCACAATAGAAACCGGCCTGCAAAGCAGGTGTTTGGCGAAAGCTGGTTGAACCAACATTCATTGAACAGGGTCTCGACTCGACAATCGGTTCTGTGTGCCGTGTCCGCCAGTCCGGAATGCCTAATGAACCGCGGAGAGACCCGCCGTCTTAGGACGGGTTCACCAGCCCATCCATCACGGCCCAGCGGGCCGGATTCTGCTTGTTAGCGCTCAGCAGCGTATCCTTAAACCTGTGCCAGAGGATCTCCCCACAATTGAACTGACGACCAGCGCCGAAGCCGCCAACCAGCGGCTTGACCTTTTTCTCTTCGCGCGGCTCGCACCGGAGCATGAAGGCTTGAGCCGCTCGCGGATTCAAGCACTGATTGCGGAGGGGCAGGTGCTGGTGAATGGCTTGGCGGCGAAAGCGAGCATGAAACTGCGCGGCGGCGAGACCGTCCTCCTCACTGGCCCGCTTGCACCACCACCCCTCACCGCGCACGCTGAAAAAATCCCCCTCGACATCATTCACCAGGACAACGACATTGCGGTCATCAACAAACCCGCCGGGATGATGGTGCATGCCGGCTCAGGCTTGACCGACGAGGCGCGCGGCGAGGGCACACTCGTCAATGCGCTGCTAGGGCAGTTCAAGAAACTTTCTACGATTGGCGGCGAGTTGAGGCCCGGCATCGTCCACCGGCTCGACAAGGAGACCAGCGGCCTGATTGTCATTGCCAAAAATGACAAGGCGCATGAACGGCTGGCGGAGATGTTTTCGCAGCGCGAGATGAAGAAAACCTACATTGCGCTTGTCCATGGTTGGCTGACGCGCGACAACGGGACCATCGATGCGCCGCTGGGGCGCGACCCCCGGCGCCGGACGCGCATGACCACCCAACCAACGGAGAACGCACGCACGGCTGTCACGCATTATTCAGTCCTGCGCCGCCTGCAAACCCGCTTTGGCAAATTCACGCTCATCAACGTCAAGATTGAAACCGGGCGCACGCATCAAATCCGCGTCCACATGGCCTCCATCAACCACCCGGTGGTGGGTGATACGCTCTACGGCGCCGCCGGCAGGATTGTGGAGCAGCAGACGGGCCCCCGGCGGGTGAAGCATCCCTCGGCCCTGACGCTGGGGCGTAATTTTCTGCACGCAGCGGAGCTGGAGTTTGCCCATCCAAAATCAGGCAAGCGCATCCACCTGCGGGCGCCACTGCCCGCCGAGCTGGAAAGCTTTCTTGGGCGGCTTGAAGCTTGAGCGGGATAAAAAAGCGTAAAATAGGGCCCCTTAAGTTAACCCTATCCTCCGCAATCATTCCATTGTTAAAATAGATGGGTATGATGAAGCAAGTTTTGCCCCTGATACTGCTGTCTTTCAGTCTCCTACTGAACCCCCGGGTTGACGCCCAGCAAAAGGCGCAGCCCCCTGTCGCCCAACAGCAGGTGCCTGCCACAGCACCCTCACAGGATGAGATCAGCGCGCAACAGCCGCTGGTGGTGAATGTGGACGAGGTCAACCTCATTTTCACCGTGACGGACAAGCGTGGCGAGTTCATCCCCAACCTCCATCAAAGTGACTTTGCGCTCTTGGACAATGGAAAGGCCCCTGAACGAGTGACATCATTCGCGCAGCAGGTGAACCTGCCGTTGCGTGTCGGGATTGTGATTGACGCCAGCACCTCGATCCGCTCGCGCTTCCAGTTTGAGCAGCAGGCGGCGAACGAATTCCTTTTGAACATTCTCAAGTCCAAACGCGACCGCGCCTTTGTGATGGGCTTTGATGTGACGCCGAACCTGACCGCGGACTGGACCAACAATATTGACGCCCTGGAGACAGGGGTGAACCGGTTGCGCCCCGGCGGCGGCACGGCGCTCTTTGATGCGGTTTATACGGCTTGCCGCGACAAACTTCTTGATGCAAGCCACAGCCAGGAGCCGTTCCGCCGCGCGATGGTGCTGGTCTCGGACGGTGACGACAACCAGAGCCGCGCCTACCTCGACGATGCCATCAAGATGTGCCAACGCGCCGAGACCATTATTTACGCCGTGAGCACCAATTGGACGCCCAGCCGCGGCAAGGGTGATGCCGTGCTGCAGAAGATGACCGAGGCCACCGGTGGCCGCACTTTCTTTCCGCCCAGCGTGGAGGATGTCTCCGCAAGCTTTTCAGCGATTGAGAAGGAATTGCGCAGCCAGTACGAGCTGACCTACAAGCCGGCGGATTTCAAGCGCAATGGGGAGTTCCGCACCATTTATCTTTTTGCCAACGACCGCCGCTACCAGGTACGCGCCAAGAAAGGCTATTTCGCGCCGAAGGATTAACACATTACATGGAGTCAAACGGGCGCATCCTGGAGGATGCGCCTTTTTTATGGTTTGCAACAATCCTTGATTTTCCCGATTCAGCATTACAACACATGGTTATTGTCCATATTTGCCACACTTGCCGCCTGCCGTGCCCAAACCTTAAACATTCTTATCGCATGCACGATGAATCAAGTGCAGGCTTAAGCGGCGAACTCATTCCGCGGGGGGCCCAGTTCAGGATGTCAAAGGGAGAGGTATGATCCGTCAGGCAATTTCCTGTGATGTGTGTGGGAGCGAGAAGCGCCAGACGAATCATTGGTTCGTGGCCTTTGAGCAGGGCGGTGAATTGCGCATTGGCGGCTGGAACTCGCGTAATCGCGCGAAACCCGGGTCGAAACACCTTTGCGGGCAAACCTGTGTCCACAAACTGGTGGATGAGTTCATGGCCAAGGCGGTGAGAGCCAAGAGCGCGATGCCTGCGGATGAAGAAGCTGAAATCTACACGTCGCCCAACAGCGACTTGTCTGCTGCACGCGCCGAAGATGTTGCCATGAATCACCAAATCGCGCATCAGTATGAGCCCGGGCTGGAGGAATCCTCGGCAAGGTTGATTACCCCCATGGAGCCAGCGCTGCCAATTGATCCTGCGCCGCAGTATGAGCAGATTCGACCGGTTACACCGATTCGGCCAACACGGCCATTTCACCCTCGCAATACACCATCACAGCCGTCGAACCGTCCCACGGACGACGAGGAACCAGCTGTTGATGAACCGGTGCCGGATTTTACATCGCATGAGTGGCGCGCTGCGGCTTGGCAGCGTGAGCGCGAACGCAACCTGCGCGCCGCGCAGGGCGGCCCCGGCATGTTGACTCGGTTCCGGCCGAATTAATTTTGCTGAAGCAATTGTTTCAGCGCCGCTTCATCGAGGATGCGAATCCCTAGCTCACGGGCTTTATCGAGCTTTGAGCCGGCTTCGTCGCCCGCAACAACAAAACTGGTTTTTTTGCTGACCGAGCCGGAGCATTTGCCTCCGGCGCCTTCAATCAGCGCCTTGGCCTCCTCGCGCGATAAATTGGGCAGCGTGCCAGTGAGCACAAAGACAAGGCCTTCCAACTGATTGGTGCGGGGCTTTTTCTCCGCCGTCATTTTGACCCCGGCGCTGCGAAGCTCCTCGACGACTTTGCGGTTCTCCGGCTCGGCAAAAAATTCAATCACCGCCGCCGCAACCTTTGAGCCCACCTCGTTGACGCGTTCCAACTCTTCGGCTGACGCAGACCTCAACGCATCGATCGACCCAAACTCCTCGGCCAACAACTGCGCCGTCCGCTCGCCGACAAAACGCACCCCGAGCCCCATCAGCACGCGCGCGAGGCCGGCATTCTTGGATTGCTCAATTTCCCCGACCAATGCGGTTGCGCTTTTTTCACCGAAACGTTCAAGTTCCGTCAGTTCCCCGACGGTCAGCTTGTAAAGGTCGGCTGGTGAGTGGACGATGCCCCGTTCAAGCAATTGCGCAACGACAGCTTCACCGAGTCCCTCGATATTCATCACCTCGCGCTTGCCGAAGTGCAGCAGGCTCTCACGCAGTTTGGCCGGGCAGGCGGCGTTGGGACAACGGTAATCCACCTCACCCTCGGCGCGGACGACGTGGCTGCCGCACTCCGGGCACAGAGCGGGGAAGTGGAACTCATCACGCGTGCCGCCCTTATTCACCACTTCAACCACCTTGGGGATCACGTCGCCGCCGCGCTCGACCTTGACCGTGTCGCCGGGCACAAGCCCGAGCTTTTCAATGAAGTCGGCGTTGTGCAGCGTAGCGCGGCTGACCGTCGTGCCGCCGATAAACACCGGCTCCAACTCCGCCACCGGCGTCAACTTCCCCGTCCGCCCAACCTGCACCGTAATCCCTTTGACGACCGTCTCCCCGGCGCGCGCGGCAAATTTGTAGGCGATGGCCCAGCGCGGCGCCTTGCCCGTGTAACCAAGGCGCTGCTGTGTGGCCTTTGAATCCACCTTGATGACCACACCGTCGATTTCATAGCCGAGCGCATCGCGCTTCGACTCCACCTTGTCAATGAACTTGAGCAGGTCGTCGATGCTGGCAACACTGGCGCGGTTCGCGTTCACCTTGAATCCAAGCGCCGCCAATTTATCCAGTGTTGCCTCCTGCCCGGCGTCGAAGTAGTCGCCCTGCTGAAGGAGGAAGTAGGCGTAAAAATCAAGGCCGCGTGTGGCAACGATCTTCGGCTCGAGTGTGCGCAAAGTCCCCGCCGCCGCGTTGCGCGGGTTGACCGCCGGGGCGAGCCCGTCACGCTCGCGCTCCTCGTTGAGGCGCTCGAATGCGGCACGCGGCATGACAACTTCGCCACGCACTTCAAACTCCGCGCCAACACCGGTGCGTTTCAACCGCTCCGCACTCACGCTCAGCGGGATGCTCTTGATCGTCCGCACGTTCGCCGTCACGTCTTCGCCGGTTTGACCATCGCCGCGCGTAATGCCGCGCAGGAGCCGCGCGCCGCCCTCGCCCGCCTCATAATGCAAGGCAAGGCTGAGGCCGTCGAGCTTCAGTTCGGCCACGTAGCGCACGGGCAGCCCGCCTGCGAGTTCCCGCGCGCGCCGGTCCCACTCGCGCAGTTCCTCCGCGTTGTACGCATTGTCAAGCGAGAGCAAGGGGCGCGAGTGACGGCGCTTTTCAAATCCTTCGGCGGGCTTGCCGCCGACGCGCTGGGTGGGGCTGTCGGCTGTAATCAGTTCGGGATGCGCAGCCTCGATCGATTTCAGTTCGCGCATCAGCCCGTCGTATTCGGCGTCGGTAATCTCGGGGGTGTCGAGGACATAATAAAGATGCTCGTGCCGCTCCAACTCCCGCCTGAGTTTCTCCGCCCGTTTGCGCGCCGTCTCCATTCCGCCTCCAGCCTACGTTCTCAATTGTAGTAACTCGCACCGCTTCCGCTATCATCCATCCATGGAGCCGGTCACGCATTTTTTAGCCGGGGCGGCGCTGGGTCGCGCGGCCTTCAACCGCCGCACCGCTTATGCCACGCTGGCCTGTTCGCTGGCCGCGGAGGCGGCGGACATGGACGTGCTCTGGCGCTTTGCCGGGCCGGTCGAGGAACTCAAGCACCATCGCGGCATCACACACACGTTTTTGGGTGCTCCGTTTGTGGCGCTTGCGACGATGGGGTTCATCTGGCTCGTGGATCACTACTGGTTTGCACGACGGCGCAAAAAATCAGGCGCGCCCGCTGGCGCCGCAAAAATCAATTACCGCTGGCTTTTTTTTGCCACTCTGGCCGCGGCGCTCAGCCATCTTCTGCTCGATTTCACCAACAATTACGGGCTACGGCCATTCTTTCCCTTCAACCCCCGGTGGTACTCCGCCGACCTTGTCTTCATTGCGGAGCCGCTGCTCTGGCTAGTTTTCGCGCTGGCCTTCATCCTCCCCGCCATCCTCAACCTCACGGACCGTGAAATCCTTGGCCGAACCAGCTCGCGTTACCACGGGCGCACATCGGCCATCCTCGCACTCGCCTTCATGGTCGCTTTGTGGGGCTTCCGCTTTGCCCAGCACGGAATCGCGCTCAACCAGTTCAACTCAATGCAGGTGGCAACCGAGCCGGTCGTACGCGTTGCGCTCATGCCCTACCCCGTCAACCCATTCCGCTGGCACGCCATCCTTGAGACTGCACACACCTATCAAACCGCGGAGATTGACACGCGCACCGGGATGATTGACACCGACCCCGAGTACAACGTGGTTCAAAAGCCAATCGACACCCACGCGCTCGAGGCGGCCAAGGAAACGGAGTTGGGCAGGGTGTATCTCGATTGGGGCCGATGGGCGATTGTGCGCGACGTTGGCCATGAACCTATACCTTATTTGGACCCGCCCGACGCAACCGCCCCGCACACGTGGACTACGATTCGCTTCGACGACCTGCGCTTTCAGTATGATTTCCTCGGCTCCGGGCTGACAACCTCGCCCTCCCCGCTGACGGGATGGGTGTATATCCTCGACGGCACGCAGGATGCAGGCGAGGTGCTTGGCCATGGCGTGCAACAATAACCCGGCCGCCGCCAGCCGGCAAAAAATTCCCCCCGACAAAGCCCTTGTGCCTCACATAGAATGGAAATCACATTTCCCCCCAGAATTGAGGACCCATGAAAACAAAAATGCGCAGGCTTTCAATTGCCGTGGTGCTGTCCGGTTTGTGCTGGCTCACCCTTCCACCCGTTGTCCGCGCCCAGGCGCACACCCCGGACGCGCAGTTGATTGCAAAACGCAATCAGGTTGAGAAGGAACTGGAATCGGTTGCCATCATCGAGCGCAAGGTGATGATCCCCATGCGCGACGGCAAGCGGATGCAGGCCGACATCTACCGCCCCAAGGACGCGACAAAAAAGTACCCCATTGTTTTTTCGCGCACGCCGTACAACTTCAACTACTGGGATGTGCAACTGGGCGCGCCGCGCGATATGAGCCGCGAGCTGGAGGCGGTGCAACACGGGTACGTCTACATCGAGATGAATGAGCGCGGGCGGTATTTTTCCGAGGGGGATTATGACATCCTCGGCGTGCCGCTGACGGACAGCGATGATGAGTTTGACTGGATGAGCGCGCAGCCATGGTCAAGCGGGAAGGTGGGCCTCATTGGCTGCTCATCGACGGCGGAGTGGCAGTTGAGCGTGGCGTCGCGGGGGAACAAGGCGCTGGCGACGTTCATCCCGATGAGTTATGGGGCGGGCGTAGGCAAGGTGGGGCCATACTACGAGCAGGGCAACTGGTTCCGCAGATCGGA
>JAJXXN010000080.1 GCA_021781075.1 Acidobacteriota bacterium
CCGACAAGCAGCAGGATGAGAATGCCCCAGACAAGATGGTGGATGTGCCGCCCATGCACCATCACCCAGTTGAAAGGGCCGACGTGGTGCACAATCAACTGCACCAGGAGGCGCACCCCGGCGAAGGTAATGATGAATGCCACTGAGGCGATAAACATGCGCTGGCGCGGTTGGTCAGGGATGGTTGAGCGGATCAGATAGCCGATCCGCGTCAGATGGAGCAGCAACAGCAGCAGCACCACGACCAACGCCGCAAAGCCCAATAATAAGAACGCGCCTGTGCCTAGCATTTCCTAATGATTCTAACGCCACGAACCGCGAATCTTTGTGGTCATTGAGCCAACAGTGTTTTTTGCAGGCAGAATTAGAATGGCCGGGCTGCTTGAATCAATTGGTGGCAGTGGGAAATACGCCAATGGACTGGCCCAAGCGCTGTTGCCTATTTCCCTCTTTACAATCCCGCGTTACACTATATATGGCTTGGTTCGCGGGCGTTGCCCCGCGGACATTTTTCTTGTATCGGTGGCCTGCAACCACAGGCCGTTTTTCCAACAAAACAACAAGAGGAGAATTACCCAATGCGAGTAGCTTTGTTGACGGGCGGAGGCGATTGCCCCGGCCTGAATGCGGTCATTTACGCGGCGGTGCGCAAAGGCATCAATCATTATGGTGATGAGTTCATTGGATTTTTGAACGGCTGGAAGGGTGTTCTTGAAAACCAGTGGATGCCGCTTGACCTCAAGGCCATTGACGGCATTCAGCTCAAGGGTGGCACCGTCCTCCACTCATCGCGCACCAACGTAAAAAAGATTCCCGGCGGCATCGACAAGGTCCGCGATGTGCTCAAGCAAAACAAAGTGGACGCGCTCATTGCCCTGGGCGGCGATGACACCCAGTCCGTCACACTCGCCCTTACCGATGCGGGAATCCCCGGCGTCGGCGTCCCAAAAACAATCGACAACGACATCAACGGCACGGACGCCACCTTCGGCTTTGACACCGCCGTCTCCATTGCCACGGAAGCCATTGACCGCCTGCACACCACCGCCGACTCTCACAACCGCGTCATGGTCGTCGAGGTGATGGGGCGCGATGCAGGTTGGATCGCCTATGCCGCCGGCACCGCAGGCGGCGCGCATGTCACGCTTGTGCCTGAGCGGCCCATTGACATTGACCACGTCTGCAAACTGCTCAAGTACAACTATGACAACGGAAAGCATTATGGAATTGTTGTTGTCGCCGAGGGTTGCCACTTGCCGGAGGGGGGCCAGGTGATTGGCTCGGCTGAAGTCGATTCCTTCGGGCACGCCCGCCTCTCCGGCATTGGAGAGGCCCTTGCCGACTTGATCGAGAAGAAGACCGGTTTTGAAACCCGCTCTGTCAACCTCGGCCATACCCAGCGGGGCGGTGTTCCATCAGCATTTGACCGCATCCTCGGCCAGCGCTACGGCCTCCACGCCATTGACATGGTGCATGAGCAGAAGTGGGGACGTATTGCGGTTCTCAAGGGAACTGACATCACCGACATCACCATCAAGGAAGCCATCAGCTGCAATCGCCGCCTTGACCAGCGATTCTTCGACGTTCTCAGCGACCTTGAATCGAAGGTCTAGTTGGGGCAACAGAGTGAAATTCTAACGGGCCGGTCCTCAACGACCGGCCCGCGTTTTTGCACGGCAGCCAGCAAGGGTTTAAAATGTTTTCAGTGCAATGAATCTCTCCAATCCAAATCTGCCAAAATCCATTCAGTGCCTCCGCTTTTATTCGCCCCAAAACTTCCTTCATGATCTGGTCGCCGGCATCACGGTCGGCTTGGTGGCGCTGCCCTTGGCCATGGCCTTCGGCATCGCTTCCGGGGTTACGCCGCAAGCAGGGCTTTACACCGCCGTTGTCGCAGGTTTTATTGTCTCGGCTCTCGGTGGTTCGCGCACACAGATAGGCGGGCCCACGGGCGCGTTCGTCGTCATTGTTGCCGGCATTGTGAGCCATTTTGGCTTCAGCGGCCTGGCACTGGTCACGCTCATGGCCGGCATCATTCTTGTCGGCATGGGCCTCACCGGCCTCGGTTCCGCTGTTCGCTTCATCCCACGCCCGGTAGTCATCGGTTTCACCAACGGCATAGCCATCCTGATTGCTTCAACGCAGATCAAAGACTTCTTCGGTCTGCATACGCCCTCTAACCCAAGCGAATTTCTTCACCGTCTCCAAGTGCTTATCGCCAGCGCCCCGACGGTCAACTGGAGCGCGCTTGGCATAGGCGCCGGTACATTGGCCGCGCTTTTGATTTTGCCACGCATTACCACGCGTGTGCCTGCTTCGATTGTTGCACTGGTCGTTTTCACGGTCATCGCCGTAGTTTTTCACCTGCCGGTTGAAACCATCCACAGCCGCTTTGGCGGCATTCCGCAGGGCCTCCCGTCCTTTGCGTTGCCAAATTTCCAGACCATCCACATCCTTCCGTTGATTCCCTCAGCCTTCACTGTGGCCATGCTTGCGGCGGTGGAATCGATGCTTTCAGCCGTGGTTGCCGACTCCATGACCGGAGACCGGCACAATCCGAATGTTGAGCTTGTGGCACAGGGCCTGGCCAACATGGCATCGCCGGTCTTTGGCGGCATTCCCGCCACCGGGGCCATTGCGCGCACCGCGACCAATATCCGCTCCGGTGGCCGCACCCCCGTCGCAGGCATTATTCATGCCATCACGCTGCTGGTGATATTGCTTGTCGCCGCCCCACTGGCCAGCTATATTCCCCTTGCCGCGCTTGCCGCCATCCTCTTTATCGTTGCCTACAACATGGGCGAATGGCATGAGATTGGCGCAATTGTGCAATTAAGCCGTGCTGACATCGTTGTCTGGCTGGTCACTTTTGCGCTTACCGTGTTTGCCGACCTCACCGTAGCCGTTGGCATCGGCCTCGCCCTCGCCGCGCTGCTTTACATCTACCGCATCTCCGAGACAACCACCGTTGTGCCGGTCACCGATGAGTACATTCGCGACGGCATTCAGCACAATTTGCAGGGGCGCATCATTCCGCCTTACGTTACCTTGCTCCGCATCCATGGCCCGTTCCTCTTTGGCACCACGGAAAAATTGATTGATGCCACGGAGAACCTTGATACATTCGAAAAGATTGTGATTATCCGCTTGCGCAACATGACGGCGATTGATGCCACTGGCATTCACGCCATTGAGCACTTTGCCGAACGCCTGCGCAAATCCGGCCGCACCATGCTGCTTTGCGGCGCCATGCAGCAGCCGTCAAAACTGCTGCGCCAGTCGGCCTTCATCAATCACATCGGCGAGGAAAACATCATGCCCAACATCCAGGCCGCGCTTGAGCGCGCCGAGGTCATCAACGCCGCGCTTTGATAAACTCACGGGACGCGCCGGGCGTTTTGCATTCCGCCAACCGCTAGACGAGATTTAAAAATTGGTTTCTGTTCAAGCCCGCCCCCGGAAACACCTTCTCCAAATCCGTCGACCGCATCGTCTTCGTCAGCAACTCGCCCAGCACCGCACGGTAATCCGTCGTAACCGCCAGGTCCCTTTGCTGATACAACTGCTCGTGCTCAAGCCCTGGCCACTTGCCATAGACCCTTCCGCCCTTTACCTGGCCGCCCAGCACAAACATCACATTGCCGTGGCCGTGGTCGGTTCCGCCTGTGCCGTTCTGTCGCGCTGTCCGGCCAAACTCACTCATCGTCACCAGGGTAACGTTGGCCGCTTCATCGCCCAAATCGCGCCAGAAGGCGGCAATCGACGCTCCAAAATCCGTCAGCCGGCTGGCCAATTGTCCCGTCTCTCCGCCTTGGTTGAAGTGCGTGTCCCACCCTTGCACATCGGTGAAGACCGTTTCAACACCGAGGTTTGATTTGATCAATTGCGCGGCCTGCATCATGTTGTGGCCGAAGGCGCTTTTGGGGTACTCGACACCGTTTGCGGGCGTGTAGTTGCCCGGGTTTGTTTCACGCATTCTCTGAATGGCGTCAAAGGTTTCATCGCCCGCCTTGCGCAGTATCTGGTCGCCGCTTGCCGCATAGATGTTTTCAAAGGCGTTTGAAGCCGATGAGGCTTTGGCGCCGGGTCCACCGACGCTGAAGCTGTTAAGGTCCTCAATCGCCAGCGCCGGCACAGCTCCCACCAGAGTCTTTGGCAACTGGTTCCCCACGGCCACGGCGCGGAATGGGCTCTCTTGGGTTGGCGTGAGCGCACCCTCAACCTGCAGGGCACGGTTCAACCAGCCGTCGGGCTGCAAGCTGTTGCCCGGCGTGCCGTTCTCCATGTAATCCTGCGCGTCAAAGTGGGAGCGCGACGCATTTGGTGAGCCCGCCGCGTGGATCACCGCCAGATGGCCCTGTGCGTACAATTCATGGAATGGGGCCAGTGCCGGGTGCAATCCAAAGCTCCCATCCAGGTCAAGCACCTTCTCCGCCCCAATGCCCAGCGTCGGCCGCATTGCGTAATAGTTTTTCTCGCGGAAGGGGACGACGACATTCAACCCGTCCACCGCGCCGCGCTGGAAAACCACCACGAGCCGGTTGCCTTTGCTGGTCGCATTGGAAGCCCCCGCCATGGCGGCACGCACCAGAAAATTGGGAAGCATGGCAGTGCCCACCAGTGAGAGAGCGCCATTGCTTAGAAAAAACCTTCTGTTCATTTCAATCTCCCTGTAGTTGGTTGGCGGCGTATGGGACTACGGATTCATCTGCGTTGAAACTCCGGCGAGCCGAGGATATAACCGGCGAGCATTTCATCCGCGGCTTCCACCTGGTTGGGCGGGAGCTTGACGACCTGCGAATAGGCGTCGGCATCCGGTGCGGTTGCGCCGGTGGTTGAATTGGGAGGCGGGGGCAGATGAAGCTGACTCAAAATTGCGTTCCGCGTAGTCGCATTCAACCCGCCATTCATGAGCGCATACTCAATCCGCGTCTCTTCCTCCGCGGGCACTATGCTGACCGGGCTCTCCCCATTCCACGCATCCGGCACGATGCTCCAGTTGCGCGTGCATCCATTTTCGCGGTTCTGCGCAAGGCTCAGGGCAAAGTTCATCCGGTATACCAGGTCGCCCGTGTTCAACCATGCGTCTGATTTCCACGAGTAGCCGGTTGGAGGCACTGCCCCGTAAAGCGGCATGCCCATATTCCGGATGGCGTTCACCAGCGGCTGCGGGTTTTGCGGCTCAAGCCCGCTGACGCGCACTGCGGAAATCACAAATTCCTCCGGCGTTTTCAACTTCGCACGGTAATTTTCCGCACTCCAAAACTCCGGCGAGTGGAACATCGTGCGCAAGACAGTTTTGATGTCGCCATTTGAGGCAAGAAAACTCTGCGCCATGCGGTCCACCAGCGCCTGTGGCGGATCATCGCTCACAAAGCGCACCGCGAGTTTGCGGCTGATGAACTGCGCAGTCGCCGGGCGCGTTGCCAAAAAATGAAGCAGCGCTCGCCCCTCATCCTCTCCCGACTCCTTGTACTTCTCGCCCATCACCGTCTTCGTCCCCGGTTCATGGCGACGCTCAAAATACCTGAAATCCCCGCCTTGGCCGGGCCTGTCCACGCCCCAGCCAGTAAGAATCCGCGCCACTTCGGTCACGTCGGCCTGCGTGTAACCGCCATTCACGCCCACCGTGTGCAGCTCCATCAACTCGCGCGCATAATTTTCATTCAGGCCCGCATCGCTGTTTTTCCCCTGGCGTTTCTGCGCTTCGGCCGCCTCCGAGTGCGGCCCAATGCTTGATGCATTGTCCAGGTAGAGCATCATCGCGGGGCTGTGCGCGGTGGCTTCGAGCAGGTCCTCAAAGTTGCCCAACGCGCGCGGGCGAATCACATCCCGCTCAAAGCCAACCAGATAATAGGGCATGTTCGGGTTTTTATTGATGAAGATGTTGAAGTGGTTCAACCAGAAATCCACCATCACTTGGTTCAATTGGGCATTGGAGTCAATGTCCCGGATGATGCGCTGCCCCACCAATTCCCTGACGACGACCTCATGTGAGTTGTCGAGCGCCAGCAGCACCTCATGCTGGTCCGGGCTCAAGCCGGCAAGCAATGCCTGCTTCTCCTGTGGGCGCATCGCACGTTCCATGCGGCTCAGGTCCTCAGGGCTCATGGCGAGCAGCGCTTTTACCCGCTGTTCCGGTTGCAGACCCAACACGCGCAGGATTGCAGCCTCATACCGGGCACGCAAATCCACCTTTTGCTCTTTCTTGTCGAATTGCTGAGTGGCGAGGGGCGCCTGCCCGTTGTTTGGAATATCGGCGGGGCTGTTTGCCGTCGGCGGCGGCTCTGGCGTCTCCAGCATACCCATGGCTGGACTGGCATTTTCAGTCTGTTTCTTCTCTTCGGATTTTGCCGCTTCCTGATCTCGGATTATTGCCGCCTGCACCTCGTAAACCTTGCGCTCCACAACATTCTCGGGCATCGGTGCTTTGGAATTCATCGCTTGGCGCACACGTTGCTGGTCAGGGAAGCGAAGCATCAGGTCCGCAACACTTAAATTTGCAATGGAAGGGAAGTCAGCCAACCGCGCATTGAGCGCGCTTTCGTCCAGTTGCTCCGGGTGCAACTGATGTTCAAACCACTGATCCAGTCCCATTTCTTTTACCGCCTGGAGCTCACCGGGCCGCGGACCAAAGGTTAAGCGTTCAAGCGCAAATTCGATGCGTTGGGCGCCCGCCAATTGCTTCGGCGGCGGCTGATAGGGCTTTCTATCGCCGCTGACCGACCATCCACTTTGTGGGAAGACTGCGATCAAGCAGCACAATACCCCGCTTAAAATTTTTCGCTGCATGAATCCAACTCCAGGGACCAAGGTTGTTGAACAGAACTCCACTTCTGCCCCTTTACGACACAATGCTTTCGAGTTAGTTGCGTGAGCAGGGCGACTGAGCGAAATATTGATGGCAGAGGCACAAAAATTTATTTGGCATCGATAAACCCGAGCACCATCTGCCAAAACAACCCAACAGAATGTGTCCCCGATTGCAACATGCACAATAGCTTGAAGGCAAAACCGCAAAAAACACATTTAAAGAGGGTTTTATCCAAAGAGACTGGCGCGAACCCGGGAAAAACCCAAAAGACCCCTTGTACCCTGTGCAAAAATGGGGTTAAATACACTTCTACAGGCGCAACCTGAATCCGACAGACGCTACCATGGCCATTCGGTCTTTTCAGGCTCGCTTGCTCAAGAATTCAGGAGAAAACACACCATGCCGTCACCAGCCCGCAATAATCTTCTCGTTCCTGAAGTTCGCGAAGTGATGGACATTCGCCAGGCCTCGGATTACCTTGGCATCTCGCCGGATACGCTCTATAAATATGCATCCGAGGGTTTCGTCCCCGCCTTCAAACTTGGCAACCGCTGGCGCTTCAAGCGTTCGCGATTGGATGAGTGGATGGATCGCCAGAGCGATCAGGTTGCCATCGACGCTGCATCGCAAGACCCCGACCAGAAGAAACCTGTTCGCCCCGCCTTTTAAAATCGAATCGTGGTACGTATGAATCTGAGCCGCCGTCTCTCCCTTCTGCGCCGACGCATGGCCTCGCTTGATCTTCCTGTGCTCCTCGTCACGACACAGCCGGATCTGCGCTACCTCGCCGGCTTCACCGGTTCCAGCGGCGCCCTTGCCATCACCCGCCGCGATGCCCGATTCTTCACCGACGGTCGTTATACAACCCAGGCGCGTGCGGAAATTCAACCTTCCATCAAATTGGAGATACTCTCCGGCAACCCGGCAAATGCCGCCCTGCAATGGCTCGCCGCTCAGCCTGGATCACGGAAAGTTTTTTTCGACCCCACCCGCACCACCGTCACTGAGCTTGAATCGCTTAAACAATGCCTTCCCAGCCGTTTGCGCCAAAAACTTCTTGTGCCGCTCGAAGAGCCGTTGTTGCTCACACTGCGCCAACTCAAGGATGAGGATGAGATTGAAATTCTCGCTCAAGCCGCGCATATTGGCACCGAATTATTCAATGAGCTGCTGCCCATCATCCGGCCGGGTATGCGGGAAATTGACCTTGCCGCGGAGCTTGAATATCGCGCCCGTCGCAAAGGCGTCGAGGGAATGTCCTTTGAAACCATCATCGCCTCAGGGCCGCGCTCGGCATTGCCACATGGCCGCGCCACCACTTTAAAAATTCCGCGCAAAGGGTTCGTGACAATGGACTTTGGGGTGCTTTGGAAAGGCTATTGC
>JAJXXN010000167.1 GCA_021781075.1 Acidobacteriota bacterium
AATGTCTACAACACCTCATTTCAGAATCCGGCCACATTGACAGCCGAGTCAATCGCGTCCAATGGCAGCTATGCGACATTTCCCTATCCGCAAGGCCTGCCCGCAGAGGCATACATTACCACTATCACCACCGGCTCTGGAACAAACCTGAACACGGTCGGCATGGAACCGTTCTTCATCGCGCACAACGATACGTCGTTCACATCGGCATTCGGCGTGGATGAAGCGGCGCCCGAGGAAACCGTCACCACTACTACAACAGGCCTCCCGCATTGTGGCAGTGGAACAACAAAATCCGTCGTCGGAGGCACGCCACTGCCAATTGTAACTTTGCCAACTTTGGGCAAATTGGCCGTTGGCAGCATGTCAAACCTGATCCCCGTTGGAACTACACCCACAGTTGTGATTGCATACAATCGAACAAAAATCACAACCACCACCAGCGGTGGAACATGCTACACCATGACAACCACTGCCTTTACCGGTGCGCAGGCGGCCTTGGTGGTCAACACAGGCAGCAATAATGTCTCCATCGTGGGCATCGGGCAGGAATATGTGCCATCCGCCACAATCACCGTAGGCAGCCAGCCTGTTGCCGCTGCAATCAATTCGGCGGAAACATTCGCATATGTAGCCAATTATGGCAGCAACACGATCTCCGAAATCAACCTGCAAACCATGCAGGTTTCACGCACCTTGGGCGTGCAAACCCATCCGACTGCGGTCTCGTTCGACGCAAGCGGCAATCTTTGGGTAAGCGGCCAGGGCTTTCTCAGCGAAATCAACCTTACCAACTGGGCGGTGCAAAACACGCTGGCCATTGACGGCACTGTCACCGGCATGACATACGACGCGAAACAAAATGGCTTTGTGGCAGCGGTGCAGAAAAATGGCACGGCCACTCAGCCGGTGAATGGCATGACGATGAGCGCCCCGGTTTTGTTCAGCCCTTCAAACGATGTTTCCTATTCCACCACCGCGGTCTTCAATACAACAACAAATTCAACCACTACGTTGAATGAAACTGGCGACAGCGCGCCCTACTCCTCTTCACCGCTTGCTTCGCAATTGGCGTTTGCGGGGCAAACAGCCTTCAATCCGCCTACGTACACGTCAACCTACGCGTTGGATGATATTGCAGCCTCGGCCAGTGGCAACTCATTCACCATTTTCACATTGTCAACGGGCAAAGTGCTGTTGAGCGGTACAACACCCTACCCAATCCGCGGCATCAAGCTCACTTCCGGCATGTTGTACATGACAATGCCGGAGAGCAACTCGCTCATCACTTTGCCGATTCAACTGCCGTAATTCATCAACAGGGGCGCGGGGTTATACCCCGCGCCAGGAGGATCTTGCATGAAAGTTTTAGCTTCTCTTTTCGTGGTTGTACTTTGCTGTTTTCCCTCCGTGGTTTGCGGGCAATCCTTTACTTCCTATGATTTCAAATCCAGTTATGCTCTGGATATGACGTATTCGCCGAATTCCAGCCACATATTGATCGGAGACGCGGTGGATAGAAAAATTACCACATTGGGATTTGAGTATTCCCGCAACTTGTTTCATTTTGCCGGTATCAAATTTGAATATGCAGGAGAAATCAGCCCTCTGTATCGTGAAAATGACCCGACAATTATCGCTCTGAGTGAAACATATAACAATGTAACAACAATATCGCCGCTTTCAGCGCCATCAAGAACCATCAATTCACCTACTGGAAGTCAAGGGAACGATTGCGTCACTCATTATCCGGCCTGTGTGCCAGTTTATGGCATACAGGGTCCTGATGAAATTACATATGGTTTCGCCACCGAACCATTCGGCTTACGTGCGGTTTTTCTGCCCAAAAAACGAATTCAACCAACATTTATGGCAAACGCGGGTCTTATCATTACACAAAGATCAATTCCAATTGATGGGGCTGCGTTATTCAATTATCAGTTTTCAATGGGGCCGGGCGTGCAGATTTTCACTAGCCGCAGGACTTCATTGGGGCTTGAGTATTTTTATCGGCATATCTCAAACGGAAATGCGACAATCAACCCCGGGATCGACCAGGGTGTATTTCGTTTGAGTTTCAAAATGCACCGCTGAGGTAGCTCGACCTTGGTTCTGCTGGATGGGTGCCCATCCTTGAATCATTGTCTGATGTCAAGTTCCACGAGATCGTTTACAAAATGTTTCGGGACATCCTTTACACATGGAGTTGACTGGAGCTTTTAATCCAGCGAGCGACGATCGTCGCTCGCTGGATGGAAAAATCGATTTCGCGCATCAACGTGTTGCAGTAGTAAACGAGGATGCGATGCTCGCCCCGGCGCAAGCCAACTCGCCCCAATTGCCGAGTATTTCCTCCTCTTCACGCATACTCTTCTCAACCGACAGGTATGCCCATGCGCAATCATCCACGCCCGCCGCTCGTTGCTTGCTCCCACAGAATCCCTACCGGCTATTCCCTAATCCCTCCGCCCTGTTTACTAAAAAATAAATACCCCCATCCCCCCCTACACCTCCACCCCCCTATCAAAACAACGGTGAACCACATAACCCTGCGCCACAAACGCCTCATTATGTGGCAAAACAGCCACACGACAAATTCTCTATCCTAGCGCTAATCTGATATTTAGAGGATGGAGCAGCGTTGTCGCAGAAGGCACATTCGGAACAGACAATTTTGGCGGCGATAGAATTCACTGGCATCGGCCTGCACTCCGGCGCGCCGGTTGCGCTGAGGATATTGCCGGCGCCGGCGGGGTCTGGGATTGTGTTTCGCCGCACCGACCTCGACAACTTTGAAATACCCGCGACGGGGCGCAACGTGGCGAAGGTGAGTTACGCGACGAGCCTGATGCGCCAGGGCGTGCTCATCTCGACGACCGAGCACCTTCTCTCCGCGCTCATCGGCCTCGGCATCGACAATGCGATTCTTGAACTCGACAACCTGGAACTGCCGATTCTCGATGGCAGCGCCTTGCCTTACGTTGAAGCCATCCAACGCGTCGGCATCCGGGTGCAGCGGCGGAAGCGGGAGTACATCCGCATCCTCGAGCCCGTCGAAGTACGCGAAGGAGAAAAATTCATCGGTGTCTACCCCGGCAGCGGGTACAAGATCGAATATGAAATAGATTTCCCCGCGCCCATCGGCAAGCAAAGCGCGAGCATCGACCTGGCCGCCAGCATGTATGCGAGCGAGATTGCGCCCGCGCGGACGTTTGGCTACCAGGCGGATGAGGCGCGGTTGCTTGACATGGGTTTGATCCGTGGCGCAAGCGCGGAGAACGCCATCATCGTTGGCAATGCCGGGCCCATCAACGGGCCGCTGCGCATGGAGGATGAGTATGTGCGGCACAAGGTGCTCGACCTCATCGGCGACCTGGCGCTTGCGGGGCGGCGGATTGAGGGCCGGGTGGTGGCCGTGCGGGCAGGGCATGCCATGCATACCGCTCTCGTCTCAAAACTCATGCGCGACCGCTCCACGTGGGAGATGACACACGTTTACGAGCCTGACGCTCACCCGCTGGGCGCCACGGCGGCGCTGGCGCACGCGTGATTGCGGCGCAGCCGCCACTTGCATTGAGGCACGCGATAGACTGAACACATGGTTCCGATGATGCCCGAGGGCCCGGCGCGGTGGATGGCCATTGGCACAATGCTGCTTGCGGTTGCGGGCATTGGCTACTATTTTGCGGCGATACTGGCCGGTTTTATTTACAAGCTCGATCTGCGCGCGGGGATACGCGCGGCGCGGCGAGAAGCACAGCCGGGCGGAAAAAAACAGCAGCCGACGGTGAGCATCCTGAAGCCGCTCAAAGGCCTGGACCCCTCGATGAGGGAGGCGTTCCGTTCGCATTGCCGCCAGGAGTATGGGGCGGAGTATGAGCTGATCTTCGGCGTGGCGTCGCTGGATGACCCGGCGGTTGCGGCGGTTGAGGAGTTGAAGAGCGAGTTCCCGTTGGTGCGGATCACGCTGGTTCATGCGCCGGAGCGACTGGGCGCGAATGGCAAGGTGAGCACGCTGCTTCAGATGCTGCCAGTGGCGCGGCATGAGGTCATCCTCATCAATGACTCGGATATTTTGGTTTCGCCGCATTACCTTGAGCGGGTGGCGGCGGCGTTTGCGCGCGCGGACAAGCGCCCGGTGGGGATGGTGACGGCGCTCTATCGTGGGCGTCCGCATGGGACTATCTGGTCGCGGCTGGAGGCGCTGGGGATAGCGACGGATTTTCAACCGAGCGTTCTGTTGTCGCGGATGGTGGAGGGGGTGAAGTACGCATTCGGGTCGACGCTGGCGGTGCGGCGCGAGGCGCTGGAGAAGATTGGCGGGTTGAAGCCGCTGGTCAACCACCTGGCGGACGATTATGAACTTGGGAAGCGCATTTATGATGCGGGGTATGCGGTGCACATCTGCACAGAGGCGGTGGAGACGGGGATAGCAGCCTATGGCTTGGGCGGTTTTGTCAGCCACCAACTGCGGTGGGCGCGGACGGTGCGCGATGCGCGGCCCGTGGGTTATGCGGGGCTGCTGGTTTCGCATGGTTTGGCGCTGGCGATGCTGAATGCGGTGGTGAGCGGGTTTAGCCTGGATGCGATTTTTCTGTTTGTAATGAGTTTTTTTGCGCGGGTTGCGCTGGCGATGGAGGTGGGCGCGGGGATCTTGGGCGACCACGAGGTGCTGCCGGGGCTGCTGCTGCTTCCATTGCGGGACGGGCTGCATTTTCTTCTTTGGTGCGGGGGATTTTTTGGGCGCAGGATCCACTGGCGCGGGGAGGAATTTGTTCTGCGCAAGGGAGTGCTGGAGAGACAGGGCGCGGTGATCATGGCGCAGGGGACTGGTGGGGCCGGAAAATCAAATTGAGATGGGAACGACCGGCGGATGTGGCGGGCAAATCATGCTGAGTGGGGAGAGATGGCACATCAACAGACGACGAGCGAGTTGGGCGAGCTGATTCCAGGGCCGACGGCGACGCTGATACATGATGAGTGGTACCCGGCGCTGCGGACTGAGGTGTTGCGTCCGCGGAAAATGACCAAGGTGGTGCTGCTTGACATACCGATGGTCATCGGGCGCAAGGAGTCGGGCGAAGTGTTTGCCATGCGCGACAACTGCCCGCACCGCGGCATTCCATTGAGCGCAGGCTGGTTTGACGGCCAACAGGTACGCTGCCGGTATCACGGTTGGGAGTTTGAGCCCTGCTCCGGCCAATGCACACAGATTCCCTCCTTGACGAGCCGCGACACATTGGACCCGAAAAAGATTTATGCCACGGCCTTCCCGTGCGTGGAGCGTGATGGGCATGCGTGGGTGTATGTGCCGAGCCCCGGCATGGGGCGAGTAGTGGATGCGGCGAAGTTGAAGCCCGTGCCGGAGCTGGTGAAATTTGGCGGGCGATACCGCTTTGCGCACCTTGAGGCATTTTTGCCGTTGAATATTGACCACGGGATTGTGGGTTTGATGGACCCGGCGCATGGGCCGTTTGTTCATCAGGCGTGGTGGTGGCGGACGGAGACGAGCATCCGGGAGAAGACGAAGCGCTTTGAACCCATCCCAGAGGGATTTCGCATGAGCGCGCACGCGCCGAGCGGCAACTCCGCGCCGTATAAACTGTTGGGTGTTTACGGGCACCCGGTGGAGACAACGATTGATTTTGTCCTGCCGAACCGCAGGACGGAGCAGATCCGCTGCGGCGACAAGTGGTTCAGCAGCTTGACAACAGTCACGCCGGTGACCAGTTCCACATGCAGGATTGATGTGATAGCGGCATGGAATGTTTTTTACCGTGTGCCATTTGTGGTGCCGGTTGCGAAGTATTTTGGGCGGATGTTTGTTGCACAGGATGTGCGTACAATGATTGAGCAGGGCGAGGGGTTGAAGCAAAACCCCGGCTTGATGCTGATTGACGATGCGGACAAGCCGGCCAAGTGGTACTTTGGATTGAAGCAGGCGCGGCTTGAAGGCTCCGGAAGGCACCCGCTCGATGGGCCGGTGGAGTTACGGTGGAGAAGCTGAAAATCAACGGCATCCAATAAATTCAATGACAAATAACTGGGCGGGTTGATAGTGTAAACACCATTGAGAACCATATGACACTTATGCGCTGCAAGATGATGATGATGATTTGCGGATTTACCCTCGGCCTGGTTTTCAGCTGTGGTCCCGCCCGAGCAGACGACAAAGACATGACAGTGGCACAGCTTCAACAACTGCTGCTTGCAAATGCAAAGAAGAGAGACTCAAATCTCGCGGACAAAATTTACAAGGTTCGCCTGAGCGAGCGGTTGAGCCAGGAACGTCTAAATGCTGCCATGGCGAAGCTTCCCGGTAAAAAATCACGCGATGCATTGACTGCAGTCGCCGACATGTCGCAATTTCTGAACCTACCCGAAGCGGATCAATCCCGTGATGGAGCGCCTGACGCCGAAGCACAGAAGAAGACCCTCAGGCAGATGTACGAGTATGCAGCTCATTTGATTCCCACTCTGCCAAATATCTATGCACGGCTCACAATCAGGCGATATGAGGACGTGCCTTATGACTCATTGCCGGATCTTGGCATTGTCGAACAGACCGTGTCACTGCATCTGGCAGATTTGTCCACGAAGAATGTGGTCTACCGCGGAGGGCATGAAGTGTTAGAGCAAGATGCCAAGACAAGATCCGCAAACGAAGCGGGGACAGGCAACCTGAGCACAGAAGGCACATTCGGGCCGATGTTGCAGACCATCCTCAACGACCTGGCAAATGGTTCAGTTGTTTGGGATCATTGGGAGGTGCACGGGCAATTGCGGGTAGCCGTATTTTTGTACCAGGTACCAGCCAACAAGTCTCACTATGAGATCCGCGTGCCTCCCCAGAATAACCCGCAGCCGCAACGTCCCGCATATCATGGTGAACTTCACCTGGATGCGGCCACCGGGACAATTTTGCGTTTGACGATGATTGCCGCGTTCACTGCCAAGGATTTATGCACGCGCGCCGATATGCTGGTTGATTACGCCCCGGTTGAGATAGGCGGCAAGGAGTTTTATTGTCCAATCAAAGGCGTCGCCGTCTCCAAGGTTCACCGTCAGATCACAGGCATGGCCGATTCCCAGGGAACAGGCGGGAAGCAATCAACTTGGGAGGAAACCGGGCCACAGCAATTGCGCGTCAACGATATGCGCTTTGACAATTTTCACTTATTTCGCGCTGATGTGGAGATTCTGCCCGGCAACTAGTGGACACAATCTTATCAATCAATTAGGTGGATCCGTTTCCGCACCCAGTTCGCGTGGCTCGTTCTCGATGCCGGCGTTGTCGAGGAATGTTTGCGGCATCTTCTTTTTGCCGCCGGGGCGGATGCCTAGGTCCTTGAGCATCTCCACCTGCCGGACGAGGTTGCCGGAGCCGACGGAGAGCTGCTTTGCGGCTTCGTCGTATGCGGCGCGCGCGGCGTCGATTTTGACGCCGACATCGGCGAGGTTCTGCGCAAAGCCGACAAACTTGTCATAAAGCGCGGCACCGCGGTCCATGACCTCGCGTACGTTTTTTGCCTGCTGCTCCTGCCGCCAGAGGCTCTCCACAATGCGGATGACAAAGAGCAGCGTGGTGGGGCCGGTGAGCAGCACGCCTTTTTCGTAGGCCTCGAGCCATAGGCCGTCCTCCTCCTGCATGGCCAGCAGGAACGCCGGTTCAATCGGTACAAACATCACCACAAAATCCGGCGACTCGATGCCGGGGAGGCGGTGGTAGTTGCGGCCGGCTAGCTCGTTGATGTGCGCGCGCAGGCTTGCCACATGGCGCTTGACGGCGGCGCGGCGGTCGGCATCGTTGGTGGCGCTGACTGCATCGTTGTAGGCGTTGAGGGAGAGCTTTGAATCGATGATGAGGTGGCGTCCCTCGGGGAGCTTGACGATGACGTCGGTCTGGCGGCGGCGCTGTGCGTCGTCTTCCGTCGCGGTGAAGCTTTGCTGAAATGTGTAGTGGATGTCTTTGCGCAGGCCTTGGTTTTCGAGGAGGTCGAGTAGGATGAGCTCGCCCCAGTTGCCCTGGGCCTTTGTGTCGCGGCGGAGCGCGGTGGAGAGGTTGTGGGCCTCGTCGGTGAGGCGCTGATGCATGGACTTGAGGCTGTCGAGTTGTTCGGCGAGGCGGGTCCGTCCTACAAGATGCTCCCTAGTTGATTCCTCGACCTTGGTTTTGAAGTCTGTGAGGTCGTTGGC
>JAJXXN010000260.1 GCA_021781075.1 Acidobacteriota bacterium
TCCGCATCTTCGCTACCACTCCGAGTACTTGGTGCCGTCCAGCGCCGTGCCCATGGACTTCGAGTAAACATCAAAGACCGCCGACCCGCTGTAGGAGTCGGAGTTGGGGTCGTCCTGCATGGAGCGCAATCCCCATTCCGCGCGCCCCGTCATCGGGTCCACCGGGATTTTGCGCAGGAACTTCACCTTCTTGCCCTGCACGTCCACCCCGTTGACCAGCGTCTCCAGGTCGGGCGGATAGCCCTGGCTGTCCAGCTTGATCTGGAAGGCGTGCTTGTCGGCCGCGTCCTTGTACTTGTCAATCGCGTCGCGCATCATCCAAAGGTCGCGCCGCAACTCGCGTTCATTGGCGCGCTTGATCTGGAACCGCGCCACCGGGTACGCCGCCATGGCAAGAATGCTCAGGATGGTGAACGACACAATCAACTCAACGAGCGTCAACCCGCGCTCACCCGTCTTCCGCTTTGTCGCCCCGCTCCACATCCCCTGCGCTCTCCCTGCTACTGGATGGTTACCTTGGCATCAACGGTTGCCGCGTCCGTCTGCCTGTCATTCGCATCCTGCACGCCGGCCTTGGTGATGGTGATGTGCGCGTCGCCGGCCTGCTTGGCCTGGAAGCGCAATACGCAGATCGTCCCCGCGCCGCTCACCCCCGAAGCGCTCGGCGGCCGCGAGACGTTCAGGTACATCTTGCCCGGCGGGTCGTCGCGGTGCACAATCGCCACCGCCTGGCCGTCCTTGCTCAAAAAGTCGCCGGAGTTGATGTTCACCAGCGCCACCATCTTCGGGTCGTAGCTGATCTGCAGCGGCACCGACTCAACCTCTTGCGCATCGCTGATCTGGATCGGCACGGCAAACATGCTGCCCGCCGTCACAGGCGTGGTGGGAACCGTCAATTGGAACTGTGGCGGCGGCGCTGTGCTTGCGGGTTGGTTGGTAATTGGTGGCGCCGTGCCCGCGGGCAGGTTCGTGATCGGCGGAGGCAATGCATCCGCGCTCTTGCGCATCTCGGCCATTGCCGTCGGCGCCGCATTCTCCTCGCTGCCGCCCGGCACTGTGCCCGCCGTTGCATTCGCCACCTGGCCCGGCGTCGCCGCGCCCTGGCCGGCCGGCGCGCTTGCGCTGTTGCTCACGCGGCGCAGTTGGATGTTCTGGCCGATGCCGGCATCCACCATGCGCAGGTTCGAGGGCGTCAGGTTCTGCGCGCGCACAATGTGCGGCACCAGCATGAAGACAATCTCATCATCGGCAATCGTGTGGTCCTTGTTGCCAAACAAATACTTCACCAGCGGGATCGAGCTCAACCCGGGGATGCCGTTCCAGCTCACCGTGTCCTGCTTGTTCAAAATGCCACCCAGGATGCTCGCCTCGCCCTCCTGCAAGCGGATCACCGCCTCGGTGGTGCGCTGGCTGATAATCGGCTCCGTCACACCTTCAATCGTCACGGACCCGCTCTGCGCCGTCACCTCGATCTTCAGCTTCATGGTCACTTGGTGGTCATAGTGCACCGTCGGCGTCAGCTCGATGTTCACGCCCACGTCCTGGTACTGGAACTGCGTTTCCGCCGCGGGGTAAGCGCCCGCCGCCACGCCAATACCGGAGGAGAATGAACCGGTGGCGATCGGTATCTTCGAGCCGATCTTCATCGTGGCCTTTTGGCCGTCGGTGGAGCGGATGCGCGGGTTTTGCAAAATCGTCGTGGTCGAGTCGGTCAACAGGAGGTTCGCCGTGGCCTGGCCCACCGTCACCGCGATATTGTTCGAGTTCAGCCCGCCCAGGTTGCTCAACGTCAGGCCGTTACCGGTCGTGGTCGTGCCCGTGGGCGTGGTGCCGGTTGTCGTGGTGGTGCTGTTGGTTGTCGATTGCAGCGGCTGCAACTGGAATCCCACATTGGACGGCCAGTTCAAGCCGATGTTCCGTTCCCAGTTCTTGCTTACCTCAAGCACGGAGACATCCACAATGACTTCGCCGCGCGGCTTGTCCAGGTCGTTCACCAGCTTCTCTGCCAGCAACAGCTCATCCGGCGTGCCCCGGACCACAATCGAATTCTGGCTTGCCACGGCCGCCACCTTCACCTGCGGCAGCACGTTGCGCAATGCCGTCTGCACGTCCGTCAAATCATTCGGCTGCCAGGCATTGGTGAGGTAAAAGGTCTCCACCGCCTGCTCGTCCAGCTCCGTGTGCTTGGTGCGCGTGTTGGCGGCAACAAAAATCGTATTCGGCGTCACCGGGCGCCAGAAGGTGTTCGAGATGGTGCCCACGATGCGCAACGCGTCCGTCAGCGAAACGTTGCTCGCGTCCACCGTGATCCGCTTGCTTTGATAATCCGGGTCGAAAAGGATGTTCACGCCCGCCGCGCGGCCGATCGCCTCGTAGATCTTCTTCGAGTCCTCGGTCATCTTCACCGTCAGCGGCTCGTTGGAAACCGTGCGCAAGAGGGGCGGCGTGCCCATGTCCGCTATGTCCGACTCCTTCGACTGGATCGCCGGGGCTGCCACGTCCGAATTCAGCGGCGACTTGCCCAACTCCACTTTCACATCAGTGATCGCCTGCTGCGCGGCCTCGTTGCCCGGGTCAATCTCCGCCGCGCGCATGAACTCAAGCAGCGCGTTGCTGCGGTCGCCCTGCGCCAAAAACCTGCGCCCCTTGGTCATATGCGCGCCTTCGGCGCTTGTCAGCACGCGATAATAGGCCGTACGATAGCGCAGGTCCTTCGGGGACTTGTCCATGGCTTTTCTAAAATCGGCCAGCGCGGTGTCATAATCCTCGCGCGCCTCCGCCATGCGCCCCTGTTTGTAAAACTTGTTTGCCCCCGAATATGCCGCCAGCGACTGCGCGCACAGCACTGCCACAGCAAGCAACGCGCACACCCGCGCCGCCTTGAAGCCACCCAGGCCTGCAATTCTCTTCCCTATCGCGTTACGCTCGTTCATGAAACTCCCTGTCGCCACTGAACTTACACTACCGAACCACTGCGTAAAAACAAAAAAATCCCCGCCTGCGCCAAACCTACCGCTGCCTGCGCCCATTGGGCTTAATTCTAACAAACACCGCCATTTCCGGGCTCCCGAATCTCATCACCCACTCGCGCCAAAATGCGGCAAATGCTAGCATGAACACTGGTTCCCTCCATGGCCCGCGCTTCCACCCACGTCGTCGTCCAAAGCAAACCCGCCCGCCCACGCGACCCGGTCGCAAGCGGCGAGCGCGATGCCGCGCATAACCGCGCCGCCGGGCACAACTACTTCCTTCTCGACCGCTACGAGTGCGGCCTCGCGCTGCGCGGCACCGAGGTCAAATCCATACGCCAGGGACAGGCAAACCTCCGCGACGCCTACGGTCTCATCAAGGACGGCGAGGCCTTTCTGCTCAACGCCCACATCGGCCCCTACTCCCACGGCAATATCGCCAACCACGACGAAACCCGCACACGGAAGCTGCTGCTGAATAAAAACGAGATTCGCAAGCTACATTCCATGACGCAGATCAAGGGTCATACGCTCATCCCCACGCGGCTCTATTTTAAAAACGGCCGCGTCAAATGCGAGCTGGCCCTGGCCAAAGGAAAACAGGACTGGGACAAGCGCGAGACCGAAAAACGCCGCGAAGCCGACCGCGAGGCGCGCGCCGCCGTGAATGCAAGCAAGCACCGGCACAAAGGCTGAGCCGCGCGTCAGCGCGCTGCCATCCTCTCCTCAGCGATCGAGCCTGCCTGCTGCGGAATCCCCCAGCCTGCCATTGGTTCAAGCGGCATTGTGTTCCCGGCTTTGTCTTGCCTGCCGTTTTTGCCCCAGGTCCAATAGAGGCCCACATAGGCGTAGTTTTCCGTCTGCCCAGCCACCGAATGCCCATAGCAAAATAAAAATTGCCGGTTGGGGTTGCGCTTGAAGTGGTAATAGCCGCCCAGGTCAATCATCGTGGAAGCCTCGGTTTGCGCAGTGGCAAATCCCTCCTTGCCATGCGCAAACACCTCGCCGCCAAATTCAACACGGTCGCCAGGGAAAGTGTACTTGAGCAAAAATCCGCCGTAGGGGAAATTCCTGTATCCCTTCTGTGGAACAATCGTCTCGCCCGCGCCGCCATCCAGCAGCCAGGGCCCGATGTTTTTTTGCAGCCACACCGGCAGCCTGTACCAGGCCTTGCCCACCCCCAGGCCGTTGTCATAATTGCCCGTGGGCATCTCGAACATCGTGAATGTCCCGATCTGCGGCAGATACTTGCCCTCCTTGATGTACGCAATCTTTGCGCCCAGCTCCATATCGGTCAGTCCAAAGGCGCTCGGCCCTTTTCCTCCCGGCAGATAAACAGGGTTGTTTGATGGGTTGACCGAACCCCACGGCAAGACTGCGTGAAGCTGCAGTCGCGGCAGCGCGCCCCAGTTGAACTCAAAGGCCGGCCCTGTCGAATCCATCTCCGCAGGCGTGCCATCGGCGCTGCCGAAGATGTAAAACTCATAGTGTTTGTAATCGACCGGCACCGGGTCGTCGGTCTGGTACGGCGGGCCCTGCGCGGCAACGCGCGTCAATGTGCAGGCGCACACGATGAACAAGATCAGGCCATGCAAAAGTTTTTTAATGGGCATCAAAAAAGCTCGGGGGAAATCCATCAATCGAGACTCGATAATTGCACACGGCCGATACCCCGTCAAATTGGGGTTTGCCGATTTCCCCTCAAATCATCCATCACAGGGGCCGCGCCACATCCTGCCCGCGAAGGGTGAAATAATATAGCCATGAACACTGCCCTACTCAACAGCCCCGCCGCAACCCTGGAAACAGAACTCCTTGTCCTCACCGCCGCCGACACCCAAACCGATACGGGCCCCGACGCCAAGCCCAGGCCGGCGCTTCTCACCGCCGACGCCGCGCTTGCCGCAGCCGCCGCAGCAGTGCTCACATCCGGCGAATTCAAGGGCGGCGCCAATGAGACTGTTCTCCTCCACGCCCCCAACGGCATCAAGGCCAAACGACTTTTAATCGTCGGCCTCGGAAAGACGGATAAGCTCACGCCGCAATCCATCCGCAACGCCGCCGGCACGGCCGTCCGCTTCGCCAAGCCGCGCGGCATCCGCTCCCTTGCCTTCGCGCTGCCTGAATCTCCGGCGCTCAATCCCGCAGCGGCCACTCAAGCCGCCACCGAGGGCGCATTCATCGGCGACTTCGACCCAGACACATACCGCTCCGACCGCAAGGACCAATCGATCCAGTCCTTCACCTTGCTTGCCCCCGAGACCGCAGAGCTCAAGGCCGCGCACCAGGCCGGCTTCATCCTCGGCGAGAGCCAGAACTTCACCCGCTCGCTGGTCAACGAGCCGGGCAACAAACTCACGCCCACCGAGATGGGCCGCCGCGCACAGGTGATGGCGCACGAGGTTGGCCTCCACTGCGAGGTCCACTCCACTGAAAAAATCCAACAGCTCAAAATGGGCGCATTCTGGAGCGTCTCGCAGGGGTCCGAAGAGCCGCCCGCATTGATTGTCCTGCGATACGAGCCGGCCAACGCCCCCAAAGATGGACCCGTGCTCGGCCTCGTTGGCAAGGGCATCACCTTCGACACCGGCGGCATCAGCATCAAGCCCTCCGACAACATGGAGAAGATGAAGTACGACATGGCCGGCGGCGCGGCGATGATTGGCGCCATGCGCGCGATTGCACTGTTGAAGCCGAACATGCGCGTCCTCGCCGTAGTCTGCGCCGCTGAAAACATGCCCGATGGCAAGGCCCAGAAGCCGGGCGACGTGCAGACCGCCATGCCCTTCAAGGACGGCGAGCCGGGCAAGACCATCGAGATCATCAACACCGACGCCGAAGGCCGTCTTGTGCTGGCCGACGGATTGACGTATGCGCGCCAGCTCGGCGCAACCCACCTCGTCGACGCCGCAACCCTCACCGGCGCATGCGTCGTCGCACTTGGCATGGTCACCGCCGGGGCCTTCTCCAACGATGACCCCACAATCGGCAAATTCCTCAACGCTGCCAGCACCAGCGGAGAAAAATTCTGGCGCCTGCCACTTGGCGAGGAATACGCCGAGCAAATCAAGTCCGACATCGCCGACATCAAAAATACCGGCGGGCGCTGGGGTGGGGCGATTACGGCTGCGGAGTTCCTGAAAAACTTTGTCGGCGAAACACCGTGGATCCACCTCGACATCGCCGGCCTGGCGTGGGTCGAGGACTCGCGGCCATACATTGCCAAGGGGCCAAGCGGCGTGGCGGTGCGGTCGTTGGTGGAGTGGGTGAAGGGCTACTGACAACTCACGAGCTTTTCACTTATAAGTTAAAAAGGATGGGCAGATGCCCATCCTTTTTGCTTTTGGGTGGATTTTCTTCGGCGCGCGTCCCCTTGCAACTGTTGATCAAAATTATTCGGTGCATTTGCGCTGAAGGCGCGGCTGCCGCATGCAAAGCTTACATCGCCTCCGGGCTCTCGATGCCCATCAGCTTCAACGTGGCCGAAATCTCGCGCAAGACCACCGCTGCAACCGTCAAAAGCAACGACTTCATCGCCGCATTTTCTTCCGTCAAAATACGGTGCTTGTGGTAAAAATTGTTGAATTCCTGCGCCAATTGAAAGGCGTGTTTGGCCAGGTATGCCGGTTCGCTTGCCACCAGCGCCTGCTCCAACACGAAGATTCGCTTGGAGGCCCGCACCAAGAGCGCCCAAATGTCGCCGCCTTCCTCGCTGCCGAGAATCGCGTTCAGCCCCGCTGACTGCGCATATTCGGCCAGCACCGCCTCCGGCGCAACGCCCGCCTTGCGGAAAATATTCTTCGCCCGCACCAGCGCGTACTGGCAATACGGCCCCGTCTCACCCTCGATCGCCAGCGCGTCCTTCTGGTCAAAGGCAATCACCGAGTTCCGTGTGTAGCGCAGCATAAAGTACCGCAGCGCGCCATAGGCAATCTGCCTGGCCGTCTCGCTGACCTGCTCCTCGCTCCATTCCACGTGCCGCTTCAAAATCTCGCCGCGCGAGGCCGCAATCATCAGGTCCATCAGGTCATCGGCCTTTACGCCAAAGCCCTTGCGCCCGCTCACCTCGATGTAAGGCTTCTTCTTGTCTTCTTCGCTCACCGTGTAGCCAAGCTCCTCGGCATAGCGCGGGGTGAGCGCAACCATCTCATAGCTGAAGTGCGTGTAGCGGTCGGCCTCGGCGGTGTGGCCCATCCCGCGCAGGGCCTGGATGACGTTTGATTGCGGGTCGCTCTGCCGCGAGTCAATGACGTTGTAGATCGCCCGAACGCCGCCAAAATGCGGGTGCACTTTCTCGCCTTGTTCGCAGGAAATCCAGCACTCATGCGACGGGTACTTGTGGAACGGTTTGTAGCCGAAATCCTTGCCCAGCAATCCAAATTTCCAAAGATGATAGGCGATGTCCTTGCCAACGTAAGTCACCGTGCCGTTCGAGCGCACAATCACCTTGGCGTCCTCGTCGGGTCCTTCGTTCACCTCCGAACTGAATTCGGATTTGGGGCGACGCATCACCCAGCAGCCTTTGTTCTTGCCTTCTGTCTCTTCGTACAACACTCCGGTCGCCTTCAATTTTTCAAAGGCCGACTCCCAAAACTTCAAGTGCAAAATCTCGCTCTCGCGCGGCAAAAAATCGTACTCAATGCCCAGCCGCGCCATTGTCTCCAAATGCCGCCGCAAAACTGCCGTCGAAATCACCTCGGCCAGCTCCGCGGTCGCGTTGCCGCCCTGCTCAATCAAATGCAGAGTGTCGAGCCGCAGCTTTTTCTTTGCCGCCTGCTCCGAGTCGCTTCCCTCGCTGTACCACTGCGAAACGCGCGCGTACAAATCCCAGCACAGGTAATCAAAGCCCTTCCGGCTCCCGCCGCCGCTGCCTGCAATCAACGCTTCAACATCATCCTTGCCCTTCTTCTCCAGGTGCCCAAACCCGACGACCACATCCGCAACCTGCACGCAGCTATTGTCGAAGAAATTCTCCACCTTATACCAGAGCATAGGGTCAAAGATGTTATTTATTTTAATCCAGCTGATACAGATTATCATATTGGCT
>JAJXXN010000265.1 GCA_021781075.1 Acidobacteriota bacterium
CACCATGCACCGGAGCAGCCAGTGGCAGTGCCGCAGCCTGTTGAGGCTGCTGTGGAGCCGCAGGTGGCTGTCCAGGCCTTGATGGCCTAGTTTTTTCGAATCCACGCATAAAAGCCAGGCCCATGGGCCTGGCTTTTATGTGAAATCCCTACTCCCCGAAGGCGATGGTTAGTTTTGCTTGTTGCGGTTGAGGACCGTGGCTTGGCGCCGGTCGCTTGATGCGTGGTCAATCTTTTTCCAGAAGCCCCAGAAGTAGTCGATGGCGCTGATGATGGAGACTGCGGTGGTGAAGTAAATTGCCGCCACGGCGATCCAGAAGACGGGAATCACCAGCACTCCAAAATGCCATTCATCCCAGCGATGCGCGAGGATAGCGGAGACGACGCTGATGATTTGAAGCGTGGTCTTGAGTTTGCCAAGGTCGCTGGCCTGGATGGTAAAGCCTTCTGAACTGGCAATGGAGCGCAGCCCGGAGATGAGGAACTCGCGGCCGATGATGACCACGGCAATCCAAACCTTGACCACGGCGGGATTGTAGGCGACGAGGGAGATAAGAGCGGCAGTGACCATGACCTTGTCGGCGAGTGGGTCAAGGAGCATGCCGGTGGTGGTGATCTGTTTGCGGCGGCGGGCGAGGTAGCCGTCCAGGCCGTCCGTGATGGAGGCAAGCACGAAGAGGATGGAGGCGGCGAGTTCTTGCGAGGCGCCATGCCCGCGCCAGGGGAAGACCGGCGAGAGAATCCAAAGAAAGAGCGGGATCATGAGGATCCGGCTCATCGTGATGGAGTTGGGAAGGTTCACTGTGAATCGTTCGGCCCGGTCAAGCTGAAGTCATTATATACGGTGACTTTAAGCCCATTCGTTGCTAATCATCTTTACGGCTCTCCACAGAATGTTGAACACCTTAGTAACGCATTTTCACTCATCGATTTCCTTGCAACGCGATGAAAAACAATGACAAAATATTCATCTAATAAGCATTGCAATTTGATGCATGATTTTGATAAAAGTTGATAGTTTGAATGTTGCAACACATTTTATAAATGGCATTTAAGTAAAACTCCATGGAGGAAGTCCCTGATGAAACTGTATCAAGTCCTGTCAATCGCCTCGGCAGCCATTCTGCTGGGCACTGCAACCCTCAGCAATTCAGCCAGTGCGCAACAGCAAAAGGCCGCAAATACCGAGAAGCGCGTCACCGTCACCAATGGCGATATTCTGGCCGCCAAACAGAGCGCGGGCCGGGCATACCATGCCATGCCAACCGCCTTCCCGGGCGCCAAGGACAAACTCGCCCCCATCAATGCCCAGGGCGCAACCGGCGCGCAATTGCTGAAGAAGGACCCCAACCTGGCCGCTGAGACTCTGTTCGGGAGCGGTCAGACGCCGACCCCAAGCGGCACCCACTTCTATCCCGCGGATCTTGTTTCAAACGGTGGCCCCACTTCGACTTCAGCCACATTCCACAACATCTATGTCAACATGACCAGTGGTACGATTGCCACCAACTGGGGCAATCCCAAGGGTTTTTTGACTGATCTCGGCTTCAGCAGTTTCATCCACCTGACCGACGAGTACACCCACATCTTCAGCCCGATGGAGCGTTACAACACCGACCAGATGGACTATCAGGTCTCATACTCGACACAGAACCAAGTTTTGGTCACCGATGACCTTGCGGCAATTGTGCACGCAGTCATCGTGAACAATGGGCTGGGCGTGGGCGTCAACAATATCTACAACGTCTACCTGACCCAGGGCACGGACACCTGCTTCGACACCACATACTCTTCCTGCTACTCACCGGACAACTACAATACTTGGCGTTTCTGCGCCTATCACACGGCGTACAACTTCAACGACATCGGCACAGTGCTTTTCACCGCCGAGCCGTTCCAGGATGTTCCGGGATGCGCGGTGCAAACACCCTCGCCTAACGGCCAGCTCGCCGACTCGACAAACTCCGTGCTCTCGCATGAGGTCTTTGAGACCATCACCGATCCCCTGCCCAGCTCCGGCTGGACAAACGGAACATCGCTCGATTTGAACGGTTATGAGATTGGCGACGAGTGTCAGCCGTTGGGCAACAACAGCGGCGACTTCCTCGCGCCGACCTTCTACATCAACGGCAAGCCTTATGAGGTGCAGTTGGAGTACTCCAACCGCTACCACGCCTGCGCCATGCAACCGTAGCTAGCGCAATTCAACAATGAGAAGGCCGGCCCATTGGGCCGGCCTTCTGTGTTTGTGGTGGAAGCCGCTTACGCGTAAATCCCGCGTTGCTTGATGGTGAAGGCGACGCGGTCGATGGCCAGCATGTAGGCCGCGATGCGGTTGTTGACATTGTGGGCCTCGGCGTAGCGGGTCACATCCTCGAAGCTGTCGCGGAGAATCTGCTCCAACTGCTCGTTGATGATGGCCTCTTTCCAGAAGTATCCCTGGCGGTCCTGCACCCATTCAAAGTAACTGGCGGTGACGCCTCCGGCGTTTGACAGGATGTCCGGCATGACGAAGATGCGCTTTTCGGCGAGGATTTCGTCGGCTACCGCCGTTGTCGGGCCATTGGCGCCTTCCACAACCACGCGCGCCTTGATGCGGTCGGCATTGCGGCTGGTGATGACGTTTTCCATCGCCGCGGGGATGAGGATTTCACACTCGCTCTCAATCACCTCGTCGCTCGGCATCGCCTCAGCGCCGCTGAAGCCGAGAATGGTGTTGTTGCGGCTGCGGTACTCAAGAAGCTGATGAATATCGATGCCGTTGGGGTTGTAGAGGCCGCCATCAAACTCGGCGATGCCAATGATTTTGTAGCCGGCCTCATGCATCAGCCGGGCGGCGTTGGAGCCGACGTTGCCAAAACCCTGTACGATCACGCGGCAACCCTCAACGTTCATGTTGAGGTAGCGCATGCTCTCGTCGCAGATGACCTTGATGCCCCGTCCGGTGGCCTCGCGGCGCCCGCGCGAGCCGCCGATGTTGAGAGGCTTGCCGGTGACGACGCTGGTCACGGTCTGGCGCATGTGCATGGAGTAGGTGTCCATGATCCAGGCCATGGTCTGCTCGTTGGTGTTCATGTCGGGCGCGGGAACGTCCTTCTCGGGGCCGATAAACTCGATGATCTCCGAGGTGTAACGGCGGGTCATGCGCTCGAGTTCGCCCTGGCTCATCTTCTTGGGGTCGCAAATGATGCCGCCCTTGGCTCCGCCAAAGGGAATGTTGACGACGGCGCACTTCCAGGTCATCCAACTGGCCAGGGCGCGGACTTCATCGAGAGAAACATCGGGCGCGTAGCGGATGCCGCCCTTGCCCGGGCCGCGGGCCACGGAGTGTTGAACACGGAAGCCGGTGAACATTTCTATGCTGCCGTTATCCATATGCACGGGGAAATGAACGATAATTTCGCGCGCGGGCGTGCTGAGCACTTTCCAAAGCCCAGGATCCAGATTGAGTTTGCGGGCGGCGAACTCAAAGCGCGCGCTTTGCGCCTCCCACGGGTTGATCTCTTGTTCGAGTGACATCGATGGTACAGCCATAAATTTTCTCCCTTGTACTTCTTTCTGCCGTTTATAGGACGTTCGCCAGGCGGTGAACGTTCCCATGCGGCTTGTGCCTTCAAGCGAATGGAGGCAAAAAATTTTTGCGGTATTTCCCGTCGATTCAGGACACTACCGCCCAAACCCGATGAGTGTAGGCTGGCCGATTAACGTTAGTCAAGTGAGTGAGTCACACATCGGCCATCACTCGTTATACCCTGACATTGAAATGAGAAATGGTCATGGTAATTCCCGATTTAGATAAAAATGACGGGGAAAATTAACACGTGTAAAGCGATGAACAGTATCGGTTTAATCGTCAAGGCGGCCTGTTCAAGCCTGTCGGCTTTAAAGCAAAACACGGCCATAGCGACGATACATTTGTTTCTTAGATGTCAAAAAGAGCCTGAAGCGCCTCGGGTTCACAAGTTTCAACCAGGCCCGCAACTGCGCAACCCGCTCGCTAGTTCTGCGTTGTGCCATCATCTCCAGGCAATCCTCCACCAGCCAGTGGAAGCATGATTCGGGCGAATAATATTTTTCCCACTCCTCTCGCGCCCTGCGCCCCAACTCCGCGGCCCGCCTGCGGTGCGCTTCAAGAATTTCAGGGAGCTTGGGAATATCCTTCTCCGCGACTGTGATGCTGCACGCGCTCCAGTCCACGCGGGCGGGGTAGACCCACCCATCAGAGAGAATCACCGGGCAGCGGCCGATGCGCATCGCTTCAAAGAGTCGAATGCTGCCCCGGCATACTCCTCGCGGGCAGAGGGCAAAGGCGCTCTGGGCCATGCTGTCCACATAACGCGAATAATAGGCGTCGCGCCGATCCTCGGCATTGCCTCTTTTCAGCGCATACAAGGTCTCCGTTGTGTCCTCAATCCAAAAACGGTCCTTCGGAAGCCCCGCCAATCGTGGGCGGATGGGATGGCTGGTGAAGGCGCCCAAAAATGAGCCCAGATAACGTGGATGCTCCTGTGGATCGTGAAAATAGAGATATGGGTTCTCTTCCCGGCGCAGGTAGTAGCCGGTACGAGTCCGCGCGGGTTGATATTCATTTTGCGAGAGCCCCGCATACAGACCTGGCAGTATGGGCACCGAATGGTCATCCGGGTCAAAAATAAAGCACTTCTCGCGGTATTTGCGAAAATACGGATGATGCCGGATGGGTTCGGCAAAAAGCCCCTGCGCGCCAATTTCAGTAAAAACAATGAGATCGGCCTCTGCGGGATCACTTGTCAGCGTGTGCTTGCCATGGCGGTCCAATCCCGCGCTCTCAACAAAGCGCTCATATGCGCCTCGATGCAACTCCTCCACGGTCTTGTCTTCCAGCGCAATCGAAATAGAGCAGAACCTTGGCCAACGCGGAACTCCAGAAAGCAGCACACTCCTGCCCATATAGCGTTTCCGTGATTTTCCTTCCCACGCCGGCGCGCACGATTTGGCCGTGTGCAACTCTCCCGCTACACTAAAAAGGTGAAGAACACGCCGAATCAACCCGCCCTCAAAGAATTCATCGCGCTCGCCAAGAGCCATACGCTGGTCCCAGTTTGCCGCCGCCTGATGGCCGACCTGGAGACGCCCGTCTCCGCCTTCCTGCGTGCGGCCGGCGACGAGCAGGAGTGCTTCCTGCTTGAATCAGTTGAAAACGGCGAGCAGGTCGGGCGTTACACCTTCATCGGCATCGAGCCTTACAAGCGCATTGTTGCGCGGGGGCGCAAACTGAGCATCACGGAAGGCAAAAGGACCACCGAGTTGGAGGGCGATCCCTTTGAGGCGCTGAGGGACGCGTTGAGCGGGCACAAACCGGCGCGACTGCCGGGCCTGCCGCCCTTTACGGCCGGCGCAGTCGGCTACTTTGCCTACGATGCGGTGCGGCAGATTGAGCAGTTGCCGGGCCACGCCAAGGACGAGCTGAAAGTTCCCGACGCGTGCCTGTTGTTTTTTGACGAGGTGCTGGCCTTTGACCATGTGCGCAAGGAGATCTGGCTGGTGGTGACGGCCGATGTCACCCTGGGCAATGCGGCGGAGGCATACAAAGCCGCAGTGAAGCGCCTGGGCAAATTGGAGAAACGTTTGTCGCGCCCACTGCCAAAAATCGACAAGGAAAGGAAACTGGGCAAACTGAAGGTCAAGCCGCGCACGAAAAAGGCGGATTTTTTACGGGCAGTGGAGAAGGTGCGCGAGTACATTGCTGCGGGCGATGCCTTCCAGGTGGTGCTCTCGCAGCGTTTTGACATGGAGCCGGGCGTGGACTCGTTCGCGGTCTATCGCGCTCTGCGCACGGTGAACCCCTCGCCCTATATGTATTTTTTGCGCTTCAAAACCGAGGGACCAATCGGCGAAGCGAAGCATGGCAGGAAGCATAAGAAGACAAAAAACGGGGCGCAACTCGAACTGGCCGGCTCATCGCCGGAATTGCTTGTGCGCGTCAACCAGGGCCGCGTTGAGTACAGGCCGATTGCTGGAACGCGCCCGCGGGGCGCGAATGAGGCCGAGGATGTGCGGCTGGCCGATGAGATGATGGCCGACGAGAAGGAGCGCGCCGAGCATGTGATGCTCGTGGACCTGGGACGAAACGACGTGGGCCGTGTGAGTGAATTCGGGAGCGTGAAGGTGGAGCGGCTCATGTTCGTCGAGCGTTACTCGCACGTGATGCACATCGTGAGCGCCATCGCCGGCTCGCTCAAAAAGGGCCTTACCGCCATCGATGCGCTGAGGGCCTGCTTCCCCGCCGGGACGCTGAGCGGCGCGCCGAAGGTGCGGGCAATGGAGATCATCGACGAGTTGGAGCCGGCACGGCGCGGGACATATGGTGGAAGCGTCTTCTATGCGGATTTTTCAGGCAATCTTGATTCGTGCATTGCGATCCGGTCGATGCTGGCCGTCGATGGACGCGCTCACATCCAGGCCGGCGCGGGGATTGTGGCGGATTCGGTCGCGGAAAGCGAGTTCAACGAGTGCGCGAACAAGGCGCAGGCGGTGGTGCGGGCGATTGAGCGGGCGAGGGAGTGAGAGCTTCTATCAACCAGCAGCAGCCTGTAAAGCCTCACAAAAGAAATTGAAACTGTGTGAGCGGTTGTTGCCAACTGTCAAGTGTTGACTGACTTCTTGAGCCAGCTCAATTTTTCGTAATCCGCCGCGGAAATACCCGGCGCTTTGCAATACTTTCTCCAACGCTTCCCATGTGCCGGAAATGGCATCAGGGTTTCTATAGATCGATTTGTTGGGCACGTTTGCCGATAATGCGGGATAGGCAAGACGCATGGCGTTCCAATCACCGAAGAACCATGCCTCCAATTCCTCAATTGCGATGCGATTCGTCACTTGATACCGACTCTGTTTGCCCACCGATGTCTTTGTGTTGAAACCAGCTTCGTTCGCAATGGCTTCAAGTCGCTGTTTAAGCCTCACGCAATCTTCCGCATCCCTGTCAACCAGAATCAGAATCAAGGAATTGCCTGGAAGGTAATTTCGTAACCCTTTCAATCGATTGGGCAATTTCCGAAGCAGGTTCTGTTTTCCCTGAAATGTATAAATCGTAGGTTGAATATTTGGAAGAATCAATTGAGCGACACGCCTGACGACAGGTTCGGCTGATGGTTCCTCAATCAAAATAAATAGATTCTCTATCATCCTTTGCGGCCTCTTGGTTTAGCCTTCGGCATGCCATTATTAACAAGCGGATCGCCCACCTCAAAAACTCCTTCCATCCACAAATCACCGAGTTTTCCGCCTTGTTCCGATTGTTTGACTACAGCGGCAATCTCGCTTGCCTTCGTGACCTGCGTATAACCGTATTCATCCCTGAACAAAACGCGCACTTCCTCGGGCCTCATGACATCAAGCAGAAAAGGAGAATGACTTGTAATGAGTACCTGCGATTTTGCAGTTGCTTCACGGCAAGACTCTGCGAGACCGGGAAGAAGTTTTGGGTGAAGAAAATTTTCCGGCTCTTCGATGCCAATAAAGCGCGATGGATCGGGATCGAGAAGCACGGTCAAGTACGAAAGCATCTTCAATGTGCCATCGGAGGCGAATTTCGACAAAATGGGCTCATCGAAAGGCGCGTCTTTAATTTGGAGTAGCAGTCGTCCATCTTGCATCGGTTCAGAAATAACACGTTCCAGGCGGGGGACTTTCTGCTTGAGTTTTTCGAAAATCTGATCCAACCTGCCTGGGTGCTGCTCTTTCAAATATTGAATGACATTGGGAAGATTATCGCCATTCTTGCTTAATTTCTCCTTCGGCCCGGCTTCCGGTTGCTCGCGCATGCGATCCACGGATAGGTAGGATACATACCAATCTGTAATAAATTCACGAAGCGCCGCCACGCGCGGGTGATCCGAAAGTTGCCCCAATGTATTAACCGCAATTAAATCCGGAGAACGCAATGATGTCTTGTAACGATCGGGTTGCGACTCGTCGGGATCTTCACCTCGAATTGCGTATCCTTCCCC
>JAJXXN010000211.1 GCA_021781075.1 Acidobacteriota bacterium
ACGGCACGCCGATCAACCACGCCACCGGCGCGAAGAGCGCGCCCACCACCTGGTTGATGCTCTCCGGCCACCAGTGTACCCCGCCGTGGATCCACGCCATCAATCCATTCACCAGCGCCACTAGGCCGAGAAAGCTGATGAGCATGATGCCCACGTTGAAAGCGAGCTTGCCGCCGTCGATTGTTCCGCGCGCCACCGCGCCAATCAGGTTCTCTTCCCCATGCTCTTCGCTCTTGGGGATGATCACCTTGCCTTCGGTCGCCGGTGTTTCCGTTTCCGGGACCAGCATCTTGGCCATCACAATCGTCCCCGGGCTGGTCATGATCACCGCCGCCAGCAGGTGCTTGGCCTCGATCCCCTGCGCGATATACGCCGCCATGATGCCGCCTGAAACATGGGCCATCCCGCTGGTCATGATCGTCATCAGCTCCGAGCGTGTCGCACCGGCCAAAAACGGCCGGATCGTCAACGGCGCCTCCGTCTGCCCCATGAAGATGCTCGCCGCAACATTCAAACTCTCAGCGCCGGAGATCTTCAGCGTCTTCTGCATCGCCCACGCAAACCCGCGAATCACCACCTGCATCACACCTATGTGGTAAAGCATTGCGAAAAAAGCGCTGATGAAGATGATTGTCGGCAAGACCTGGAAGGCAAAAATCACGCCGGAAGAGGGCTTGATGACATTGCCAAACGCCCCGGAGTTCGGCAGGCCCAACTCGCCGAAGACCACCCTCGTGCCCGCATACACATTGGCCAGCATCGCGTTCACCACGTCGCCGGCAACGCTCATTGCGCGCTGCCCCCACTCAAAGCGCAGGACAATATAGGCAAAAACAATTTGCAGGCCCACGCCCCAGAGCACCGTCCGCCAGCGGATGGCCTTTCGGTTTGTTGAACCAAGCCATGCCGCCAGCAACACCGCCATTATTCCCAACAATCCGATAAATCGTTCCAACTTGCGCCTCCAAAAAGTTTTCCTGCCTGCTTTTTACTGTTTGCAGTCCGCTGCCGTAATCACCCTGCTGACCAACGGAACCGGCGCGGGCTTTTCATCGCTGAACTCCACCGCCCTCTTGATCAATGCCTCGGGCTCGTCGAGCATTGCGGCATTGGTCGCATAAATTGTCGCAAACTTCTCGCCACGCCCAACCCGCGCCCCGCGCCGCTTGTGGAAGAGGATTCCCGCATGGGCATCCACCGGCTCGCCGGCCTTCTCACGCCCCGCTCCCGTCCGTTGCACCGCCCAGCCCAGCGCCGTTGTATCCATCGCCGCCACATACCCGCTCTTCCACGCTTCAACCACGCGCGTCGCCCCCGGCGTGTGGAATTTTTCCGGTGATTTGAATACTGCAATATCGCCGCCCTGCGCCTGAATCATCTCTTCAAATATCCTCAGCGCCCGCCCATCCATCAGCGCCTTCTCCGCCGCGGCATAACCCGCCTCCGCGCTGACGGCCGCCCCGGCCAGATGCACCATCCATCCCGCCAAAACCAAACTCAACTCACGGCAGTCTTCAATCTCCTCGGGGCGCTCGCCGCGCAGCAATTGCAGGCTTTCCGCAATCTCAATCCAATTGCCGGCGGCCACGCCCAGCGGCTGGCCCATGTCCGTCATCAACGCGACGGTTCTGGTCCCCGCGGCCTCGGCCGTTGCAACCATCAGCGCGGCAAGATATTCAGCGTCTTCGATGCGGCTCATGAATGCGCCTGAGCCGGTCTTTACATCGAGCACCAGCGCATCCAACCCCGCTGAAAGTTTTTTGCTCAAGATCGACGCGCAGATCAGGCCCGGGCACTCGACCGTGCCGGTCCTGTCGCGCAAGGCATACAGCACGCGGTCCGCGGGAACCAGCGCCGGTGTCTGGCTCACAATGGATGCGCCCACCTTTTTGATCACCGCTTCAAACTCATCCAGACTCATCGCGGTCCTGAACCCCGGAATTGATTCCAATTTGTCCAGCGTCCCGCCCGTGTGCCCCAGCGCGCGGCCGCTGATCATCGGCACGGCAACACCGCATGCGGCAGCCAGCGGAGCAATCAAAAAACTCGTCTTGTCGCCCACGCCGCCGGTCGAGTGCTTGTCCACCGTCCGCTTGCCCAGATGCGACGGGTCAAACTTAACCCCCGAGTCGCGCATCGCAATTGTCAGCGCCCGCGCCTCCTCGCGATTCAAACCACGGATCCAAGCCGCCATCAGCCACGCCGCCAACTGTTCCAGCGGGACCTCGCCCGTTGCGGCGCCGCGCGCAATAAAATCCAGCTCACGCTCGTCGAGCGCGCCCCCATCCCGCTTCTTCAGGATCAGGTCGATCATATGGATTGGCGCTGCCACCGGGCTTTTCGTATCAATATTTCCCATGACCATTCCCATTAACTGTTCACTGCTCGCTGTTCGTTCCCCCAACGCCCTCGTTTCCTCGACGCTCGACGCCAGTCCCTATCGCTTCAACTCCGCTTCAAACGCAAACGGCAACACCTCATCGAGTCGCACCCGCTTCAAGGCGCCGTCAAAGGGGAAGAGCACATCACCGTCCGAATCCATGAACTCCTTGAGCACCTGTCGGCACATTCCGCAGGGTGGGCAGGCCGCTCCATTCAAATTCGCCACTGCCACCGCCGCCACGCGTATCCGCGGACCGCTCTCGACCACCGCGCGCGCAATCGCCGCGCGTTCCGCGCACACCGTCAGCCCATAGCTCACGTTCTCCACGTTTGTGCCCGTCACCACCTGGCCATCGGTCAGCAAGAGGGCCGCACCGACCTTGAAATTAGAGTAAGGCGCGTAGGCATTCTCAGCAGCCTTCAATGCCTCCGCATACAGTGCCTCCAGCCGTTCCGCGCGCAACAGGTCGCTCATTGATTTCCACCTCGGGTCAACACGAGAAATTACCGTAAACCTTGAGCCTAAACGATTCGGCCTTACGCTGTGTATATGTTCCGCGCTCAATCTAATATCCTAGGATTCATGGTCAGTTACACCGTGCTCTCCTCCGGCTCCAAGGGCAACTCGGCCGTCCTCACCGCCGGGCGCACGCGCATCCTCATCGACGCCGGGCTCAGTTGCCGCGAGCTCTTCCGCCGCATGAAGCTCGTCGATGAAGATCCCTCCACGCTCGACGCCATCCTCATCACCCACGAGCACTCTGACCACGTCAACGGGCTCGCCGTCACCGCGCGTAAACTCGGCATCCCGGTCTTTTTCACCGAGGCAACACACCGCGCCTGGGTGCGCCAAATCACCCCCAAACGCCGCATCACCTATGCCCAGTGGATCGAGGAGCAGCGCCTGCTCAAACAGCGCGCCGAAGCCGACACGGAAGCCGCATCAGCCTTCAACGAATCCGCCCTCGACGGCGACCCCAAAACCGATGAGGCCTACGACGCCGAGGAGGAGGCCGCTGAAGAATTGACCGCAGCATCGGGACCATCTCCCACACCCGGCCCGGCCAAGTCGCCCAGCCGCGCTGAAGACCCGGCCTGGCTTCCTGCAGTCGAATACTTCACCGCCGGCTCGCCCTTCAACTTTGGCGACGCCACCATCCGCCCCTTTACCATTCCCCACGATGCCGCCGACCCTGTCGGCTTCGTCTTTGAGTCAGAGGGAATGCGGCTTGCCGTTGCCACCGACCTGGGTTACATGCCGCCCAACGTCAAAGCCGAGCTCCGCTCCCTCGACCTGCTGCATATCGAGTCCAACCACGACCTTGACATGCTCCGCGATGGGCCCTACCCCTGGGCCGTCAAGCAGCGCGTACTGTCACGCGTTGGCCATCTCTCCAACGATTCCACCGCGCAATTTCTTGCCGCTGAGTACGACGGTAATGCCGCCTACGTCATTCTTGCCCATCTCTCTGAATGCAATAACCTTCCCGAGCTTGCACGCATTGCAGCCGAGCGCGCGCTGGAGTGCCACGCCAGCCTCATCACAAACCGCCTGCTGATTGCCCACCAGCATGAGCCATTAAAACCTATACTTTTTTAGTCATTTCGACTAGAATCTTTTCAAGGTGTGGCTACCATCAGCGAGGCTGCGCCAGGCTCCTTCCTCCGGCCGTTTGAGGAAGCATCACGCGAACTTTTGCATGCCATCTTTCGTGTAAGCCCGGAAAAGCGAGTTGAAATCTATGGCAAACACACGATGCAATGACAGGGTGGTTGGTTCCATCCTTGCCAGCTGGCGGTACGACATCTCAGGCATATCGCCCGACATGCGCACCGATTACGAAAAGCACCTCGCCTCCTGCATCCATTGCCGCGCGCGCCAAAAATTCCATCGCTCCCTCGACGTCACCCTCGCCATCCTGACTTCGCTCTCCGCATTCTTCTTCCTCTTCGCGCTTGCCGTGCTTCTGCACATCAAGCCACTGGAGAATGTCGCCTACAACTTTTTTGGCCTTGAGATCGACTCCATGTACCAGATGCTCGTCTCCTCCGCCATTGCCGGGCTTTGCTTCTCCCTCATCGCCTTCGTCCTCGTTCTCATCGCCACACCCGCGCCCACCTATATCAGCGGCCTTGCCGCCGAGCGCGCAAAAAAAATAGAACAAAGCCTCCCCGACTCCATCAAGGCCTTCCGCTCCCGTTAATTTTTGGGGGAGTAGCGTGGCACGGATGCAGATCACCCCATCCAAACAGAAGCGGTTTTGTCTGCCACTTCTTGCCGGGAACCAGAATCGAACATTGCCAGGTTTTTTAAAAAAGGGAATAGCTCCCCTGCGTAAATTTTAGATTTGAGAAAATCCATATCCGATGCAAATCTTGACGACCCAGCAGATTGCTAGAATGGCATGCACAGTACGCATGATGGGAGGCAATGGAAACAAGGGTTACTGGACGGGATGGCTGATTTCTGAATCCATCGGAATTTGTGACAGGGATTGGTCAAAGCCGTGGCGCTTCGAATAAATTCATCTCGTTTCAGCGCTGGTTCGGTGAAGTTAACCAGGGGTGCGCAGTCGCACAACCATCCAACGGCTTTAAGCGCTAATTCTCCAAGCGCAGCCCGCCTGTCAGACTTGCCACGCGTTCCACCTGGTGGCCCTTGCACCATTTATACAGTTGCTTCGTCAGCCGCTCGGTCGCGCGTGGGTCGGCATAATTTGCGGTGCCAATCTGCACGGCTGTCGCCCCGGCCAGCAGGAACTCCACCACATCCTCGGCGGTTAAAATTCCGCCCATGCCGATGATGGGGATCTTCACCGCCCGCGCAGCCTCGTACACCATGCGCAGCGCAATCGGCTTGATGGCCGGCCCCGAGAGGCCGCCCGTCACGTTGCTCAACCGCGGTTTGCGCGTCTCGGCATCGATCGCCATCGCCAAAAATGTGTTCACCAGGCTGATGGCATCCGCGCCTGACTCGGCCGCCACCCGCGCCATGTGCGCAATCGAGGTCACATTCGGGCTGAGCTTCACAAAGAGCGGCCGCGAGGTCACGGCGCGCGCGCGGCCTACAAGGTATTCGAGTGAACCGGGGTCTGCGCCAAATGCCATGCCGCCCGCGTGAACATTGGGGCAACTCACATTCAGTTCATAGGCTGAGATGCCTTCGGCCTGGTTCAATTTCTCAATCACCGCGAGATAATCGGCCACTGTGTAGCCAAAGACATTCACAAAGACCTTCGCCGCCGGGTAACGCCTCAACTCCGGGAGCTTGTTCTCGATGAACGCATCCACGCCGATGTTTTGCAGCCCGATTGCATTCAGCATCCCTGCCGCGGTGGTCACAATCCGTGTTGGCGGATGCCCTGCCAGCGGGTAGAGGCTGATGCCCTTGGTGAAAAACCCGCCAATGGATTCGAGCCCGACTATCTCCTCAAACTCGATGCCATAGCCGAATGTCCCGCTTGCGGCGAGGATCGGGTTGGCCAGCTCCACGCCGGCCAATTCGATTTTCATATCAGGCTTCAATCGGCGTCTCTTCCTGCAGCCGCTGTTCTCACTTCGCCGCTACCGCCGGGTTCACCTTTACCGGCGTCAGCCAGCCAAAGCGATCCGGCTTCAATCCGTTGGCAATGCCGAAGTACTCATCGGCAATTTTCTTCGTGATTGCGCCCGGGTTGCCGTCGCCCACCTTAATCTTGTCGATTGTGGCAATCGGCGTCACCTCGGCGGCTGTGCCGGTGAAGAAAACCTCATCGGCGATGTAGAGCATCTCGCGTGGGATCGATTGCTCAATGACAGTCATGCCCAAGTGCCGCGCGATGGTCAGCACGCTGTCGCGTGTGATGCCGCTCAAGGCCGAGTTGGCCAGCGGCGGCGTGTAGATGACGCCATTCCGAATCACAAAAACATTCTCGCCTGAGCCTTCGCTCACATAGCCGTTGACGTCGAGCGCAATGCCCTCGGCGTAGCCGTTTGCATCGGCCTCCATGCGGATGAGCTGCGAGTTCATGTAATTTGCGCCCGCCTTGGCCAGTGCGGGCATGGTGTTTGGCGCCAGGCGGTTCCAACTGGAGATGCAAACATCCGCGCCGCCGTGGCCGGCAACATATTTGCCCCACGGGAAGTTCGCAATGTACACCTCAATCGGGGAGCCCTTCGGGTTCACGCCAATCTCGCCGTAGCCGCGGATGACGATGGGGCGGATGTAGCACGGCGCAATGCCGTTGGCTTCAATCGTGTCCACCACGCCTGCGCACAGCTCCTCAAGGGAGAAGGGAATCGCCATGCGGTAGATCTTTGCGGAGTCGAGCAGCCGCTGCATGTGCTCCGGAAGGCGGAAGACGGCCGCGCCAGACGGTTGCCCGTAGCAGCGGATGCCCTCAAATACGCTCGATCCATAATGCACCACGTGGCTGATCACATGGATTGTCGCCTGCTCCCAGGGGATCAGTGTTCCGTTGTGCCAGATTTTCTCGGTTGGTTGAATGGGCATTGCCGTTTTGCTCCTTTTCTGCTTCTTCAGATTATCGTGCAGAGCCGATGGCTGTCATTTGGCCGGCACCAACCTCCATCCCGAGCATTCTTCAAAATTCCCGCTCGTGTACTCGCCATCCGGTTGCGCCGCCATAATCCGGTGGTCGGCTATTGCATCCGTCTTTGTCCTCGCCACTTCGCCCAGATAAAACCGCACCCACCTCTTCCGGCCTTCAAGCACCGCCTCCTGCTCGCGGTTCACATACAGCAACTCCACCGGCGCGCTGTTCCCAACCCGTTGCTCCTCCAGTGCGCGCAAAAACCGCTTCATCACGCGCGCTTCAAAAGGATTGAACAGAAACAAAACCAACGGCCCGGCAGGCAGTTTGATTTCCGTCGCATCGCCCTCAATCAATTTCATGCGTTGCCGGGCCAGCAACCTCCCGTCCACGCTCCACCGCAGCAGATTCTTCCGCGCAATCCGGGCCAGCACCGGGTTCAACTCCACGCCCACCACTTCGCGGAATCCCATCTCGCCAGCCAGCAGCATTGCGCGTCCCATGCCCGCGCCCACATCCACGAAGCAGTACTTCTCCATTGGCGCGCGCGAACCGCCCCGCCGCCACTTTGCAAGCAGCTTTCTGAATACCGACGGCGCCACGCCGAAGTAGGCGGTAATATCACGATCATGCTTGTGCCCCGCGCGCAGATGCCTGCCCGCAATCAGCCCGCTTGTGCGCACTCCATAAGCCTCATCAAAAGGATGAACCGTGTAACCTTCGTCCTTGCGCAACCCCGGCAATCGTTGATGCTTTGTCATCTCAATCATTTTGCCATGCCGGATTGACTTGCCATGTCATTCGTCGGAGTTGCAAAAATCAATGCACATCGCTGTTGACTTGAACCCATATCAGACAAGAAAATCAAAGAGCCTTATGCAGGCGGCCATGCCGCATAGACGGCAGAATAAACGAATATTTGTCAATGCAATCTCCTGGGGGTGTTTCATTGGATGAGCCGCAATTGATTCTTGGTCTCGGTGAGCTGCTTTGGGACCTGCTCCCCGAGGGGCCGCGTCTCGGCGGCGCGCCGGCAAACTTCTCCGTTATGGCCGGCCG
>JAJXXN010000026.1 GCA_021781075.1 Acidobacteriota bacterium
CGAACCGGCAGCCGGAGATGGTTGGCGACGCGCTCTCGTTCTGGATTTATTCGCCGGAGGGGGTGAAGGCCGATGAGCTGCCGGAGATTGTGCTCAGCGATGCGGCGGATGGATTGCGCGTGGCCTCTTACCCTGGAACGTTCACAGTCACGGAGCCGTTGGGCAAGTTTGTTGTTGGTGACCTGGCCGCTGCGACGTGGGTTCGAGTCCTGATTCATGTCAAGGATTTGAAGACGGCATCGATTTATCCATTCCATCCGGAGTTTTTGACCAGTGTTGTGTTTCATCAGGGCAAGGCGGATGGCGCAAAGCACACATTGATTGTGGATGATGTGAAGTTGGTGGGTGCCGCGGGCAAATCCGCCGATGCAAGCCCGGCGACGCCGCTTCCAGCGCCGCAAAACTTGAAGGCCACCGGCTATGAGCGGCACATCCAGTTGCAGTGGGGCGGCGAACCGCAAAACGAATTGGACGCAGTGCTGGTGCTTCGCTCCGTGGATGGCGGCGCATTTATGCCCATAGGAATCCAGCGGCCGGGTGTGGGAATGTATGTGGATTTCATTGGCAAACCGGATGCGCGCGCTGAATACAAAATTCAATTCCTTGGTGAGACTGAAAACAAATCACAGTTGAGCAACGCAGTTTCAACTGCCACCCATGCAATGAGCGATGACGAACTGCTCACGATGCTCGAGGAGGGGGCCTTCAATTATTTCTGGCAAGGCGGCGGGCCCAACTCGGGCATGGCGCGGGAAAATATTCCCGGCGATGAGCGCATTGTGGCCACGGGTGCGAGCGGTTTTGGAATAGAAGCGCTGTGCGTTGGCGTTGAACGCAAGTTCATCACGCGCGAGGAAGGTTTGGCGCGGATGGAGAAGGTATTGAACTTCCTTGAGCGCGCGCCAAAGTATCACGGGGCGTGGTCGCATTACATGGACGACCAAACCGCGGAGACGATGCCAGTGTTTGGAATGCTGGACAACGGCGGTGACCTGGTGGAGACTTCGTTTTTGATGCAGGGGCTGCTGACCGCGCGGCAATACTTCAAGAACGACGGCGCGCGTGGCGAGGCGATTTACCGGCGCATCACGAAGTTGTGGGAGGGGGTTGAGTGGGAGTGGTACCGCGACAACGCGACGGACGATTTTCTCTACTGGCACTGGTCGCCGGAGTGGGGCTTCATGATCCACCACCCGCTGATTGGCTACAACGAGACATTGCCGGTTTACCTGCTGGCAATTGCGTCGCCAACACACCCGGTTCCTGCGTCGATGTATTATTCCGGCTGGGCAAGCCAGAGTGAGCGCGCGCAGCACTATCGTGAAGGATGGTCTGAGCAGTCGGAGGGCGACCACTACGCCAACGGCCATACTTACAACGGCATCAAGCTTGATGTGGGCGTCGGTTCGGGTGGGCCGCTGTTCTTCACGCACTACCCGTTCCTGGCTTTTGACCCGCATGCGCTGCACGACCGTTACACCGACTCCTATTTTGAAAACAGCCGCAAGATCGCGCTCATCAACCGCGCGTGGTGCATTGAAAACCCCAAGCACTACAAAGGGTACGGGGCAAATGCATGGGGATTGACGGCGGGCTCCGGGCCGTTTGATTATTCCGCCTCAGCGCCCGACAAGCTGAATGACCAGGGAACCATCGTGCTTACCGGCGCGCTTTCCTCGTTTCCTTACACGCCGAAGGAATCCATGGAAGCCTTCAAGCATTTTTACCGGGAGCTTGGCGGCGAGTTGTGGACCGTCTACGGCCCGGCGGACAATTACAACGAAACCGTGGGCTGGGTTTCAACGCACTCGATGGGATTGAACCAATCCACCATCACCGTGATGATTGAGAATTATCGCACCGGTTTGCTGTGGAAAAACTTCATGTCGAACCCCGAGGTTGCGCCGATGCTGAAGAAACTGGATGAGGCGACCCATGCGGCAAAGTAAACCCAGGAAGCCGGAACCGATGAAGGAAAAGAAGAGCGCAAAGGAACCCGCCACAACCACAGCGGGCGCAGCAGCGCAGGTTCAGAAACCCCATGCTGTGATTGCGCGCCGGGCGGCCGACCGCGCGCGCGCGGGGCACTTGTGGGTTTATGCAAGCGACGTGGTGGATGTGGTTGCGCAAAAGGAAACGCCGCCCAACCTGCTTGCAGTCGTGGACGGGCGCGAATTGCTGCTGGGCACGGCGCTCTACAGCCCCAACTCGCAAATTATGCTGCGCATTGTTTCGCGCGAAGCAATCAACGAGGCGGAGTGGCTTGCGCTTTTTGAAGAGCGGCTGCGTGCGGCCATACGGCGGCGCAAGGAGTTGAGCGAGGGCGAGGGCGATGCCGTGCGGCTTTGCTTCAGCGAGGCCGATGGACTGCCGGGCCTGATCGTGGACAAGTACAACGACCTTGTGATTGTGCAACTGCTTGCGCGAGGCTTGGACAACGCGGCAATTCGCGGGGTTGTGGTGAAGACTTTGCGCGAGGAAATTGCGCCGGAAACAATCATCGAGAGGCCCGATGCGCGCATTCGCGAGCTTGAGGGATTGAGCACGCCCCCGGGCGGGCCGTTGTACGCGCGGAACAGAAAAGCCCCGAAGCTTGAAACAAGGTTCACCATCAACGGCCTCGTCTTTGAGTATGACGCGAATGCCGGCCAAAAGACCGGGGCGTTCCTTGACCAGCGGATGAATTATCAAGCCGCCTCGGAGTGGACGGTGAAGCTTGGGGCCACCGGCCGTGCGCTTGACATCTGCACCTACCAGGGCGGGTTTGCGCTGCATATGGCGCGGGTTGCGGGTGAGGTGATCGGCGTGGATGCCTCGCGCGCCTCGCTTGAAGTCGCGGAGAAAAACCTTACGGCGAATGCGGGAGTGCTCAAAGGCAAAGTGGAATGGCTGGAGGCTGATGCATTTGAGTTGTTGCGCGAGTGGTCAAAAAGCGGAGAAAAGTTTGATGCGATCGTGCTTGATCCGCCGGCTTTTGCAAAATCGAAACGGGCGGTGGAGGGCGCACTGCGCGGGTACAAGGAGCTGAACCTGCGCGCGCTGGAGCTGCTAAACCCCGGCGGGCTGCTGGTGACGTGCAGTTGCTCGCACCATATTACGTGGGCTGACCTTGAGGGCGCGCTGGCCTCCGCAGGCGCGGATGCCAAGCGGCGAGTGCAGATGCTGGAGCGGCGCGGCGCGGCACTCGACCACCCGGTGGTGCTTGCGATGCCGGAGAGCGAATATTTGAAGGCGATTTACTGCAAGGTGGATTGAAGGGCTAGCCGTGGCGCACGACGCGCGCCAGCTTCAACTCTGCCAGCGCATTTTTCACCTGGGTGCGCAGCTCCTCAGCCTCAAAAATGCAGGAGCGAATGTAGGCGGAGACGGAAATTCCAGCAACAGCGGCACGCTTGCGCAACAAGGCGGACTCCTCTTTGCTCATGCGCAAGGTGATGCTGGCGGCTTTGGTGACAGGTACGGATAGTGGCGCTTCCTCTTCTGTGGGCGCCGGGGCCGCTGCAGCGCGGCGTGCGTCAAGCTCTGCCGCGGCCATCTCGGTGATCTGCGCCAGCTCTTCGGCCAGTGGGCGCCGGGCGTGCTTTCTCAGCGCATCCTCATAGCTGAGCGTGAATGTATCTTCCATGCCCGCGTTGATTGACGCATCCTCTGTTTGCCGAGTCAGTGCGCTTGCGACGACGCCGGCAAAGTCATTTTTCCCATGGTGCGATGTAAACAGGCCCATGAAGCGATCTTAGTGGGCGGGAGAGAGCAGGAGGGCAAGTTGAAATATTTTGGAAAATATCTTTATCGATTTGAAACAGCGGCCAAGGATATTCCCATTCGTGGAGTGTTGCTGAATATTTATGCGATGCCCCGTAGGGGCGCGTGGTCGTACGCAAAGGATGTTTCCGGCAGAATTTTGCCCGGAAGCTGCAGTAATTGCGTGACCTCATCCACGGGCAGTGGGCGCGCCAGCAGGAAGCCTTGTCCATAGCGGCAGCCAAGCCGGGTGAGGGATTTGTATTGCTCCATTGTCTCAATGCCCTCGGCGATGACCTCCATGTTCAGGACGCGCGCCAGCTCGATGATTACCTGCACAATTTTTTCGGCATTGTTGCCCTCGGTCATGCGATTGACAAAGGAGCGGTCAATCTTCAACACGTCGAAGCAAAAACTCTGCAGGTAATTGAGCGAGCTGTAGCCGGTGCCGAAGTCATCCATCAGCAGCGCGACGCCCATTTCGCGCAGCCTGTTCAACACGCCGGACGCGGTGATGATGTTGGTCATCAGGCTTGTCTCGGTGACTTCAACGCCGAGTTGCATTGCGTCCAGGGAGTGCTCATCGAGCAGTTCGCCGATGTAATCGCAGATGTCCTCCTTTGCGAACTCGCGTGTGGAAAGGTTGACGCAAACGCGCAGTCGACCGAGCGATGGGTCCATGACCTTCCAGGCGCGAATCTGCCTGCAGGCTTCGCCGAGTCCCCAGCGGCCGATTTCGAGAATCAAGCCGCACTCCTCGGCCAAAGGGATGAAGGCCGCCGGTCCAATGAGCCCGCGCTGCGGATGGCGCCATCGGATCAAGGCTTCCACGCCGACGATGCGGTGTGTGGCCAGCTCAATCTCAGGTTGATAGAAGAGGACAAACTCCTGGTTCCCCAGGGCGGTGTACAGGTCATGCGGCGTGGGCCACTGTTCGCCGTCCAGGTTTTGCAACCGAGGCACCAGCAAGAGTTCGCTGTGTTGCAACTGCGCATGGGACTTGAGGCCCACACCACGCCTTGAAAATGACTTATGCCGCATCCGGATTGCGTCCTTCAATCGTGTTATCGGATATTCCAGCGGCAGTCTTAGGGTACAAATGTGCCCGGAGGTGTGGCTGTTGGTACAAAAATAACCTGAATTACCAAGTGGCGAAGTGTCTTATATCAGTACACAATCGGCATTGTGCGCAAGACACAGAGTGTCTTGCGCCTGCGCAATCATCCGGCTGAAGGATGATTGGTTCAATCGCCGATCGGTTGGTCGGTGCCAGTGTCGCCTGCGGTCAACTGCTCAAAGCTGGTGCGCAGGTATTTGTGCGGATTGACCGGCACATTGTGCACGCGCACCTCGTAGTGAAGGTGCGGCCCTGTGGCGCGTCCGGACTGCCCGACGTAGCCGATGACCTCGCCCCGCGTCACATGCTGTCCCGGGACAACCGCGATGGCGGAGAGATGGCCGTAAACGGTGCGCACATCGTGGCCGTGATCCAGGGTAATCTCGCGCCCGTAGCCGGAGCCGAGATTAGCGGCAAGGACTTCGCCATCGCCCGCGGCATGAACCGGAGTCCCGTAGGGCGCGGAGATGTCAAGGCCGGAGTGGAAGGCACCTTCCCCATTGAAGGGGTCCATGCGCTCGCCAAAGCTGGAAGTCACGCGGCCTTCAATGGGCCAGAGTGAGGGGGCGTCGAGAAGCTCAGAGAGATCGCCGACATAAGACGGAGTCCAGCCAACTTCAAAGGCGCGTGTCAAGCGTCCGCTCATAGCCTGGTAGCGCAGGTTGTAGAACTGGTCAATTGATTGCCTGACTTGTTGCTGGTCCACGTTGTCGCTCATGGCTAGCGAGGAGGGCGGTGGCGCGGTAGCCGCCTCGGCCGCGGGAGAGCCGGTAATTTTTTTACGCAGCCCGTACAAAGCCGTAATCTCATTGGCCAGCGCGCCCAGTGAGGCCACCTGCACATCGCGCTCATGCGCAATCTGTGCCATCTGCTTGTAGTTCTTGCGCAATTCCTCGCGCTCTTCGCGAAGCTGGTTAAAGCTTTCAGTCTTGAGCAACATGCGGGTGTAAGAGCCGGCGAGGCCCACAATGGTGAATGTGCCAACCAAGGCCGCAATCAAAAATCCATAGACATAATGCAGGGGAAGCGGTATTTTGCGCACACGACCATCTTGGTCGCGTGAGACAAACAAAATGTAATATCGCTTCTTTGACATCGGGACCCTTTGACCTCAAAAACTAAAGACGCGAGCTGAGGCTTTTCGGTTCACTGCATACTACAGGAATTGATTGGTGATGGCATTACCATCTTGCAAGGCAAATAGAAATGCTCTGGAGGTGAGTAGCGGTTACGAACAACAAACCAGACACACGTGCTCGAAGAGCACAAAAAATTCTCACCTAGTAGGATCATAGTATCAGAAAAAACGACTAGAGTCAATGAATAGAATGAGATAGAGGAGTGTGTGGGTCTGATTTGAAATTGTCGTTCCGCCGTAATTTAATGATTTACTATTCATTTTCCAGTAGATACTCAGCTTGCCGCCTACTCTGGTTACCGCGTTGCTTTGGTATTTCCCTATGTTTACAGGCTTATGCAGACAATTGGGGTGGCAGGTGAGCAGGGGTGATGGTGCATTTTGTGAAATTTCAATTGAAAAGATATTTCGCAAATCGCAAGAATGCCGCCTGCTGGACGCATGCCTTTCGTAATACTCTAGTGCTGTGACGAGAAGTAGAAGTGAAACAAAAACGGTGCAGGCGCAGGCGGCGGGCGAGCTGGCATTGATTGCGAAGATTCGCACTCTTGCGGCCGGGCAAACCGCGCCGCGGATTACCCGCGGGATTGGGGATGATTGCGCGCTGCTGCGTACCAAGCCCGGCGAAGAGCTGGCCATCACAACCGATTTCAGCATCGAGGACCGGCACTTCCGGCTTGGCTGGCACAACCCGGTGGCAATTGGCCACCGCGCGCTTGCCCGCGGTTTGAGCGACCTTGCCGCCATGGGCGCCACACCGCTGGCCTCGTTTCTTTCCCTTGCATTGCCGAAGAGATTAACCGTAGCCAAGGGCAAGACGGGCAGTTGGATGGACCACTTCTACGAGGGTTTTCTGGCCCTTGCTCGGACGGAAGGCGCGGCGCTTGCAGGCGGGGACCTGAGCGAGTGCGCGCTTGTGGTTGCGGATGTGATGGTGATTGGCACGGTTCCGCGCGGCAAGGCGCTGCTGCGCTCGGGGGCGCGCCCCGGGGACAAGCTCTATGTGACTGGCGCGCTGGGCGCGGGTTTGCTTGGCCTGCGGATTCTCGAAGGCAGGCGCAAGGTGGACATGGAGGCGGAGAATGCCGCGCTGCATCGGCATTTTTACCCGCAGCCGCGGATTGCGCAGGGCGTGGCATTGCGCGGAGTGGCGAGCGCGGCAATGGATTTGAGCGACGGGCTTTCAACCGACCTGGCGCGGCTGTGTGAGGAATCGAAGGTGGCGGCGGTGGTGGAGGCGCGGAAGCTGCCGCGCGCGCCGGGGGCCACGCTGGATGAGGCGCTGCACGGCGGCGACGACTACGAGTTGCTCTTCACGGCGCCGGCAAAGGCGCGTGTGCCGCGGTCGATTGGCGGGGTGATGGTGACGGAGATAGGGGAAATTCGGCGCCGGGCCAAAGGCCGCGCGCCGGTCACGCTGGTGGACGGAGGGAAGAAGACGGCGCTTGCGGCGCATGGCTGGGAGCATTTTTCCCAGTGAAGGGTCGCGCTGGACGTAACTTATACACGACAAAATATTAAATTTGTACTGCTAGACTGACAACATGAAGGCCCATCCGGAGTCATCCCCCGCGCGGCGAGATTCTTATTCCATCGTTCCATGGCGCAACTCCATCCTTGTCCTCGCGATTGCCGCCGCCGGCCTGTTTGACGCGGCGGCGGGCGCGCAATCAACCTTCATTGAGCGCTACCAGGCGCGGGTGACGGCGACGCAGAATGAGCAGCCGCACTGGATAACGCCGCTGGTCACCGTCACGCCCCGCCTGGAGCAGGAGTTTCGCACCGACCTTGTGCGGCAAACCAACACCAAGCAGGTGGATATTTGGAACTATGACAACGGGAAGGGGCTGGAGTTGATTCCCGAGCGCCACACCGAGCTATTGATCAACCTGCCGCCATTTTTGTCGCACGAGGCAGCCAACAGCAACGACGGCTTCGGCGACCTCTCCCTCA
>JAJXXN010000291.1 GCA_021781075.1 Acidobacteriota bacterium
AATTGTCCCCACCAATACCGACGTCAAACCGGCGGCATTGAGCAGGGCCTCTCTCAAAAACGCGGTAGTGGTTTTTCCGTTGGTCCCGGTGATGCCAACCGTGCGAATCCTCTTCTCTCGATGGTTGAAGAAGCAGGCCGCGGCCTGGGCCAGCGCGCGGCGCCCATGCTCGATGCGCAGAACGGGAAGGCCGGGGTGATAGACGATGAGATGGTCGTAGGCTTCGGTCGAGTCGGTGAGGATGGCGCCTGCGCCGGATTGAATGGCCTTGGCGATATATTGGTTGCCGTCGGTTGAGCCGCCCTTCATGGCGACAAAAACCGCGCCCAGCCTGATGCGGCGCGAGTCATACTCCACGCCTGTCAACGGCTCAGCACGCTCACCGGCTGCTTCAACCGCTTCCACTTCGTTTTTGAGGTCATTCCAAAACATTTTTATGGACTGCCTGATTGTAGACTTTGACGTGAACGGCGAACAAATGCACCCTCAACGGCTGCATTGCACAACGATCTGCGAGCCGACGGGCAACAGGGCGTCGGCGGCGGGCTTTTGCCGCATCACTTTGCCACTGCCCCGGATGCGCAGGTTGAAGCCGGCCGCGGTTGCTGTTTCAAGCGCCTTGCGCACCTCAAGGCCGACTAGGTTTGGAACCTTCGCCGCACGTGCGTTGCCACTGGATGCCGGAACCGCATTCTGCTCCGCATGGCTGGCTGTTGGCGGCGCGACGTCCTGCGGCTGCTCCGTTTGATGCAAGGGGTCATCCTCGGGCAGTTCACTCGCTGCTGCAACCAGCGCATTGGGGTCGCCGGTGTTGGCAGCGTCGTCTGGGTGCTTTTCCTTCTCCTTGACAGGTGCCGCCGCTGTTTTTCGCACGGGTGCATCGTGCGGCACGCCGAGCGACTCCAGGACCTGCTGTGTCACTTCGGCAAATACTGGCGCGGCAACGTCGGCTCCGTAGTACTGGCCTTGGGGCGAATCAATGACCACGGCGACAGCAATCACCGGGTCATTGACGGGCGCAATCCCAGCAAAGGAACCCACGTGCAAGGTCTTTGAATAGGTGTGGGTGCGCGGGTCAATCTTCTGCGCGGTGCCGGTCTTGCCGCCGCTGGAGTAGCCATTCAACTGCGCCTGTTTCCCGGTCCCATAGAGCACCACGCCCTCCATCATTTTGCGCATCTCCGCGGCCGTGAGGGTGGAGATGACGCGATGTGCGCCCGCGGGCAGCGGGTTGGGAAGCTCCTCGCCAATGCGCACCCGCGGCTGCCCGGTTGGTGATTGGCCGGCCTCGGGCTGGTCGGGCATGAGGATGTGCGGCGGCAGATAGACTCCGCCGTTGGCAATGGTCGCAACCATGGAGACGAGCTGCAAGGGGGTTACGCCCACCTCCTGCCCGATGGCGATTGAGCCGATCGACGAGCCGCTCCAGCGCTTCACCGGCTGCAACAGCCCGCGCGTCTCGCCGGGCAGCTCAATGCCGCTGCGCGTACCAAATCCAAAATCGCGCACGAACTGGTAAAAGCGGTCCGGCCCCACCTTGAGCGCCAGTTTCACGGCGGCCACATCGCTGGAGACTTCGAGGGCCTTGTGTACGGGAATCACCCCGTAATGCTCGCCCTGATTGTCGTGAATCACGCGGCCGGCGAGCGTGATCTGCCCGCCCTGGCAATCGATGGAATCGTCGGGCTTGGCCACGCCGGCCTCGAGCGCCGCGGCATAAGTCATCAATTTGAAGGTCGAGCCGGGCTCATAGACATCACTGACGGCATGGTTTTTGAGAAGTTCCTGCGTGGTGTGGCGAAACTGGTTGGGATTGAAGGTGGGCCGGATGGCGAGGGCGAGAATCTGCCCGGTGTGCACGTCCTCAATCACAATGGTCCCGTTGGCGGCGTGGGTTCGCTCCATGGCATGGTCGAGCGCGCGCTCGGCCTTGTACTGGATGTTCTCGTCGATGGTGAGCACGAGATTGCGGCCCGGTTCGGGGTCCTTGGCCGTGGAGCCGGAGATGTGGTGCTTGGCGTCCCAGGCGGCATACATGCGGCCGGGCGCGCCATGGAGCTCGGATTCAAATTTTTGCTCGACGCCGCCGAGGCCGTTGTCGTCCAGGCCGACGTAGCCGAGAACCTGCGCGGCGATTTGCTGGTCCGGATAGAAGCGCTGAAACTCTTTCTGGAAATAAATCCCCTTCAAATTGAGCGCGCGCACCTTGGCCGCAACATCAGGCGAGACACGGCGCGCGACCCAGGCAAAGTGCTGGCCGTTCTCAAACCGTTCACCAAGTTCGGATTCCGTGGTGCGCGTGTCGTCGGGGTCGGTGTGGACAATCTCCGAGAGGGCACGCGCGGCGGATTTTTTATCCTCAATCTCGGCCGGGTCGGCATAGATGGAATCCACCTGCACGGTCATCGCCAGCTCGCGCAGGTTGCGGTCATAAAGAATGCCGCGGCGCGGGGCCACCTCAAAGGTGCGCAACTGCTGTTTCTGCGCCTTCTCTTCAAATTCCCGGTGGCGCAAAATCTGCAATTGAAACAGCCGACCGGCAATCAACAGCACCCACAGGGTAAAAAATCCGGCAATCAGCCAGTAGCGGCCCAGGCGTATGGGAACAATCCGCGAAGCGACGGTCCTGGGCGGTGCAATGGGTGTGTTGGCGCTCATTTGGGAGGACAGGAAAGGGCGCACTCAAGCGCCCTCATCACTTCAAATTGTACGCGAGGCACGGAAGCCACAGTCAGCCACTCACTGCGCCGCGCCGGCTTGCATGGGATTGGACTGCATGTTGACCTGAGCAACAACCGGCGCGCCGCTCTCCGGGTTTGCCGCGGGGTGCACAAACTGCTCGGGGGTGGGCTCGGCAAACCCCATTTCACGGGCCAGTGCGTCAATGCGGCCGGGCTGGGTGAGTTGGGCCTCGGCAAGCTTCAACTGCCGGTTTTCCTCGCGCAGTTGCTCCAGTTGCTGCTTTGACGACTCGACGCCATAGCCGCTCTCGATGGCGTAAAAATGCTGCACGCCGTAAACCAGCACCAGGCCGAGAAGGATGGTTGCGACCACTGAAAAGACACGCATCTCGCGTTCCCGTACTGGGTCGGGAGCCTTCACCAGCCGCGAGTTGTCAATGTGCTTGACGAAGGGGCACTCGGGCGTGCGCATGGAGCGGCGGCGCACCCGCTGCTGCGCCATCAAGGCCGCATTATGCAAGGCCACGTGCGGATCCCAGCCGGGGCGCCCGATATTCAGCATTGTCATCGCCTGTGCCGCCATCGCCATTTCCCTTCAATCGGCGGCTTTTTCCGCCGCCCGTAATTTCGCGCTGCGTGAGCGCGGGTTCAACCTTGTTTCATCCTCATCGGCCGTTGCCGGCTTCTTTGTCAGCAACCGCCACGTCCCACTGCGCGCGCCCTCGCGCAACGCATCCTTCACAATCCTGTCTTCCAGGGAGTGGAAGCTGATTGCAACCAGCCTTCCAGTGGGTTTTAAAACCCGGGGAGCGGCGTCCATCAACGCCCGAATCTCCTCCAACTCCCGGTTCACATAAATACGAAGCGCCTGAAAGGTCCTGGTGGCCGGGTGAATCGGAAGGGTGTGTATCGCCGGGCCCGCACCGGCTATGATCCTGGACAATTGTCCAGTGGTCGTAACTGGCCGGGCCCTGACGATTGCTCTGGCAAACCTCCGACTCCTCCTCTCGTCTCCGTATTCGTAAAGCAGATTCGCAAGCTCGCGCTCGTCCATCTGGTTTACCACTTGTTCGGCGGTGATGCCCCGTCGCTGGTCCATCCTCATGTCGAGGGGGCCATCCGCCTGAAAACTGAATCCTCTCGCGGCCTCGTCGAGTTGCAGGCTGCTGACGCCAAAATCCGCCAGCACCCCGTCAATCGAGCCCGCTTCCACATGCCCTTCAATCGAACCAAACGGCTCGTTGATGAGCGTGAGCGCGGGAGCCTCGGCGCCAAGCCCGGAGCAAATTGCTTCAAGCCGTGCCGTGGCCAGGGCCATTGCTTCGCCGTCGCGGTCGAAGGCGATCAGCCTGCCCGCGGGGCCGATGCGGCTGAGTATCGCCGCGGAGTGGCCGCCAAGCCCGAGGGTGCAATCCACATACGTGCCCCCGGCGCGAAGCGCGAGGAATTCCAAACTCTGATTTAAAAGAACCGGCACATGGCGTTCTCTGGTCATCGTCATGCGTCCCCTCTCAGGGGAATCTGTTGCGTTGGGAGGCGCGCCCCCCAACGTCGTCAAAAGTTGCTACAACCCGTGCCTCGACAACTCTTCAAAGTCCGCTGCGCTCAATTCATTTGCCTGCGCATTCTCAAAGAGCCGCTTCAAACTCGTAATGCGAAGAAAACTGCCCTCGCCTGAAACCTTCACTTCGCCTGTGAGGTCCGCCCGCTGGCGAAGGATCTCCGGCAACTGCATCCGCCCCTGCGGGTCCATCTCCACCTTGTCGCCATACAGGGTGTAATTGGCCATCAACTTCACCCGTGCCTGGTTGGTGGTGGGCAGTTCGCGCACCTTGCTCATGTGCGCCAGCCATTCCTTGTAGGGGTAAAGCTCACCGGTCTTGCCATCAATGCTGGTGACGTAAAAGCTCTTGTACCCCTTGCCGTATTTCGCCTCCACAAAACCACGGAACTCGGCGGGCAGCTTCAGGCGGCCACGTTCGTCGATCTTGGCCGTTGGGTTGCCGACGAATCCTGCCGCAAGCTCCTCGCCCGAAACGGCGTAGAGCGCGCCAAGATCCTCACTGGACTCAGCTTCGCCAACAGACCGGGTTGTGGATTTCTCGTTCATCTGGTGTACTCTGGACCCTGTGGGCTTGAAACCGGTTCTGAACTTGTTCAAATGCTCCCGATTGGTCCCGTTTAGTCCCGTCTAGACCAAATAGTAGGCCAACTCAAATTTTATTGCCAGAGAAAAAGTGTGGATTTGCTGAGGATTTTTCCCGCTCGGGAAGTTCGCCTAGAGACGGAAATGGCTGAACCACAAGATATAGGCATAAAACCCCGAATAAACCACTAGGAATTGAGGCTGTTTATCAAATAGGTTCCCCGGGGTTAAAGTTCTAGTGCACGAAAATTGGTTCTAGTGTATGAGGGAAAGAAAGGCGAAAGCGCGCTAAGTTAAGCGCATGAATTACTTTCTTGGATTGGTTGCACTCACTATTCTGCTCCAGCACTCACCTTACCGACCGCTGCAGGATGGAACGGCCTGGCCAAGGCAGGTCAGCCCGCAGGGGGCGCGATACGCGCGTTTCAGGCATGCGGATGCGGGAGTTTGTTCATTGTTTCCTGTTGCGCACGAGGACGATGACCAGCAGATAAATAAAGACCATCAGGTTGGTCAGGAGCAGGGCGGCACGGAAGAGGGTCTGCTTGTGAATTAGCTCGATGAGTTCGAGTGGAAGAAATGAGCCGGTAATGATGAGGGTCATGTACTCAGCCCATACTTTTTCAAAGTACAGGCCGATGGCCTCGGTGAAGTTCAGGCCGGCGTAGACGAAGACGATGATGGAGAAATCGCGCACCTGGTTGTGGGTGATGAGCGAGGCTTTCTCGATGAGTGCATTGATAAAGTGCGATGTGGGGTCGACACGCAGTTGGTGGACCCACTCAAGAAGCTGGTCATCAACGTCCTTGTTTAGAAAATGCAGGGCGCCGATGCCGACGACGAGAAAGAGCAGCGTTTTCAAAAATGCGTAACCGGCGATGAAGAGCATACCCACATGGTGTTTTGTCTTCCTCTTCCCTGCCCATCTCGCATTCATCTTCAGCCTGCTGTCTTCCTTTCCGGTTTGTGGTCGCCAAAGCGGCGCTTGCCGCTTGTGGTGTGGTACGAAATTCACTGCCTTCAAGTGCCAGAAATCCGTCCGTGGCCAGTGGTGCCCCGCTGGGGCGCCGGTCAAATTACTTCTTCAACTTCAAGAGGCTTTCCCTGTCCAAGACGTTCCCGTCGAGAAGCAGGGTGGAAAAACGGCGTGCATTCCAGATGTTTTCCGTGGGGTCGGCGTCAAGGATAAGAATGTCTGCTCGGCGGCCGGGCAGGACGGCGCCAAGCTCGTTCCACCCGAAGGCGAGCGAGTAATTGCCGGTGGCTGCGGCGAGGGCCTCGCGGGGCGAAAGGCCGAGGCGGACGAGGAGTTCCATCTCCGTGTGGAGGCTGATGCCAGGCATGGTGCCGCCGATGGGCGAGCCGCTGGCGGCCAGGTAGTGGGGCTCGTCGCGGAAGATGGTCTGGTTGATGCTCCAGAGCTTGTGGGCGGCGAGCTCGGCTTTTTTGCGGAGGTTGTCCTCGAGGTAACGCTGGCCGATGGCGGGCAGGCGATGGGTCCATGGCGATAGCGGGTAATAGAGTTCGCCGGTCTCCGGGTCGGGGGGCGTGGAGAGGTGTGCCGGTTCGAGCAGCTTGGCGGCCGGCTCCTTCCACAGGTTGCGATGGCCGGGCAGTTGCAGATAGTAATTGCTGAAGGCCGGCATGAGCACGGCGTGATGGGAGCCAAGCAATTTCGCGTAGGCAAGCAGGCGGCGATCGTTGGGAGGAATGCGCTCGGCGTAATCGAATGCCGTGTCGGCGGCGGCGCCGTCGGAGTCCTCGGAGAGCGGGCGCTGCAACTCCTCGGGAATCGAGCCTAGTTCATAATGCGCAAGGAACGGCAGCGCATCCACGCCCGATTCAATGCCCACGCGGTAGGGCGTGGCGACGAAGATGCCGTAGGTGACCAGCCCCTGCTGGTGGGCGCGGTTGATGATCCACTGGGTGTTGGCGGCGGTGATGTTGCTGCTGATCTTGATGACGCGTGTGCCGAGTTTTGCGGTGGCTTCAAGCTGGCGGGCGGTGTCATCGGCGGAGAGTTCGGTGGCATGTTCCCTTTGATAGAGCAGCGTGGACCACTCGGGTTGGCGTGCCAACAGGCTCCAGTTGTCGGTGCTGCCTGCCGAGTCAATGAGGTAGATGTGCGGCGAGGGGTTGGCGCCGAGGTAGACGGGGCCGCGACGGGCGTCGCTGGCGGCTGCGACCGTGGTGACGCCCATGTAGAGGTTGGCGTTGGCCTGGCCCTGCGTGCTCATGCCGGCATAGCCATCCACATACCCGGGGACGATGTATTTCCCTGTGCAATCGATGACGCGGGCGTTTTTGGGGATGGTGACGGAACTGCGCGGGCCGACGTCGGCAATGCGGTTGTCATGGATGAGCACCACGGCGTCGTGCAGGTCGTGGGCCGAGCGCCCCCAGTTGCTGAGGTCGATCACCGTGCCGCCGACCAGCGCGGTCACGTTGGATGCGTTGCTGCCGGCCTGGTTGGGGTTGCTTTTTCCGTCCCGTGCCGCAAGCTGCTGAACCGCGATGAGGCAGAGCGCCACCGCGAGAAACGCCCTGTGCGCCATTGTGCGGCGCTGCGGAGCGTAATGCGCTCGGATGGGTGCGCTGCCGCTCATGCGTGAACAACCAGCGCCGGGGAATGACGGCCTGCCAGGTGCGGCAAAACCGCTTCACGGGCGGCGGCGGCTGTAAGGCCATGCTTTTTGCGCAGTGAGTCCACCTTGCCGTGCTCGATGAACTCATCGGGCCAGCCGATGCGCACAACGGGAGTCTTTGAGCCGATGGCCTCGAGGGCCTCGATGACCGCCGAGCCAAAGCCGCCCATCCTGACATGGTCCTCGATGGTGACAAAGGCGGAGACGCGCGCGGCATAGCGGGCCAGCATTTCGGTGTCGAGCGGCTTGATGAAGCGCGGGTTGATGACCGCGGCGGAAAAACCATCCTGTTGCAGGAGGTCGGCGAGTTCATTGGCCAGGCCGCACATGGGGCCCAGGCCGAGTATGGCAACGTCATTGCCCTCGCGCAACACTTCCGCCTTGCCGATGGGGAGCGGGGCGGGAGTGGCCTTGCAGGGGACGCCAACGACGGCGCCGCGGGGATAGCGGATGGCGGAGGGGCCGTTGTGCCCGA
>JAJXXN010000255.1 GCA_021781075.1 Acidobacteriota bacterium
TCCGCATGGCACACAGGCGCGCGAGTTGACGCTGATGGCCCAGTATGGGATGACGCCGCTGGCCGTGCTGCAGGCGGATTTGCTCGAGGGCGCGCGGCTGATGGGCATGAGTGATTCCATCGGCCAGCTCAGGCCCGGCTTCTATGCGGACATCGTCGCCGTCCCCGGCAACCCGCTCGACGACATCAGCGTCTGCGAGCACGTCAAATTCGTGATGAAGGGCGGGGTGGTTTACAAACAGTGATGTTATTTTATGACCATAACCAACTTGGAATATTTCTGAAGCTGCTTGTCGGCTGTTAGAAGCGTTAATGAATCCTCAAGCGCTTGTGCCATCAGCAATCGATCAAACGGATCGTTGTGGAGATGTGGCAGTTTTGCCACTTGAAAAATATGCGCGGGTTTAATGGCGAGAAGTTCATAACCATTGGCGTGTACCTCTCGCAATACGGACTCGGGAGATTCGGTTACTTTACCCAGGGCAAATTTTATGGCTATTTCCCATAGCGATCCTAATGAGAAATAAACTACCGATGCGCGATCAATCGCCTGTATTGCTTGATGACTCAATCGAGAATCGCCCATCATCAGCCAGAGGAAGAGATGCGTGTCCAATAAAATCCGCATCATCTACCCTCAAAACCGGCCAATATTTCATCTGGCAAAGGCGCATCGAAATCATCGGCAACCCACATCTTGCCCTTCAATGCTCCAAATCTCATTGGTGGGCGCTTCTTCTTTGGCTCCAGTTGTGTTATCCGTACGGCTGGCTTACCCGCGCGTGCAATGATAATCTCCTCGCCGTTCTCAACCCTCTGGACGAGTTTCGAGAGATGGGTTTTAGCTTCGAAGATGTTAACCGTTCCCAACGCTGCCTCACCTAGCTAAGTCTAGCTAAGCTAATAATAACCCTGAATCGGCTACACCGCAACCGTAAAGCTCTCTTCGTTGCGTTCAACGGCCCTGTAGAGCGTGTCGCGCTCAACCGGAACGCGGCCTGCCTCGGTGATCAAGCGGCACAATTCCCGCCGCGTCATTCCCTGCGGCGTGGTGGCGCCGGCATCGTGGTAAATCTTCTCCTCGATCACGGTGCCGTCCAGGTCGTCTGCGCCGAAGCGCAGGGCAATTTGCGCAATTTTTGGGGTTAGCATCTGCCAGTAAGCCTTGATGTGGGCAAAGTTGTCCAGGAAGAGACGGCTGACCGCAACCTGCCGCAAATCCGTCAATCCTGTTGTGACGGGCAGGTGCGAGAGCGGCGTGTTCTCCGGGTGAAAGGCCAGCGGGATGAAGGTTTGGAAGCCGCCGGTTTCGTCCTGCAGGGTGCGCAGGCGCATCATGTGGTCGATGCGGTGCTCATCGTTCTCAATGTGCCCGTAGAGCATCGTCGCGTTCGAGCGGAAGCCGAGCTTGTGCGCGATGCGCGCAGTGTCAATCCACTCATTCCCGTCAATCTTGTGGTCGCAGATGATGGAGCGGACATCGGAGGCGAAGATTTCAGCGCCTCCGCCGGGTAGCGAGTCGAGGCCGGCTTCTCGCAGCTTGATGAGGGTTTGCTCGATGGTGAGTTTGGCGCGGCGGGCGAGGAACGAAACCTCGACCATGGTGAAGGCCTTGATGTGGACCTTCGGGAAGCGCTCTTTGAGCCCGCGGAGAAGGTCGAGGTAATACTCCAGCGACAGGTCGGGGTGCAACCCTCCGACGATGTGAAACTCCGTGACCGCTTCCGAGTAGCCACTGGCGGCGGTTGTCCAGGCCTCTTCCAACTCCATTGTGTAACCGTTGGGTTCGCCTTTTTTGCGGCCAAACGCGCACAACCGGCAGGCGGCAACGCAGACATTGGTGTGGTTGATGTGGCGATTGACGTTGAAGAAGGTTTTATCGCCGTGCAGCCGCTCGCGCACGAGGTTGGCAAGCCAGCCGACAGCCAACACATCACGGGTGCGATACAGCAGCAACCCCTCCTCGGCGCTCAACCGCTCACCGGCAAGGACTTTTTCGGCAATTGGGTTAAGCCGGAGGTCGTAGGTTGAAAATTGGTCCAAAGTCTGCATGACTTAATGATAAACAATTGCGGCAATGCCGGCAGAGGTGTTTGATGGGACGAAAAAAGGGCCGCTCTGAAGAGCGGCCCTTGGTCATGGGATGCAAGAAACGGTTGTTATTTGCTGGCAATCACTTCATCGCTCTGCGGCCCTTTGATGACGCCGTCAAACAGGGATGCGGCGACGATGTGATCGGAATCGGAGCTGACAAGGTTGACGCGGTAGCCTGCGTGATAGTGCTTCCATTTCTTTTGCACCGGGTCAATGGCATAGACCATGTCGCTGGAGCGGGAGCTGACGAAGACGCGGTTGTGCGCCGCATCAAGGAACATATCGTCGATCCCACGCATGGGGAAACGGGAGAAATCAGTCCATGAGCTGCCCGTGGGATTGAAGAACTGAATGCCTTCCCGCGAGCCCACCCAAAGTACGCCATCCGGGGTGAAGAGCACCTTGCGAAGATTTGCGAGCCCGGATGGAAGCGTGACGGCTTCCCAGTTGGCGCCAGAGTCCTTGGAGACGGCGAGTGTTGTGCTGTTGGCTACGGCCATGTAATGACCATCGACGGCAGCAGTCTGGTACTCTTTTACGCCGAGCACTGGGCCGCCCTGCCAGCTTTCCCCTTTGTCCTTGCTGGTGAAAACGCCCTGGGAGGTTGCTGCAAGCCATGTGTCGCCCTTGAGGTCAAGCGCGTAAACGGCGCCGGTCAGTGCTTTGGGCGGCATCTTGACGACAACCGAGCGGACAACCTTCTTCTTCTGGACGTAGGTTACAACCTGCTTGGTGGTATTGTTGAGGATTTTATTGTCTGCCCTCCAGACGCTGCTGATGGACGGGTTCATCTCGTAGATGCCCCTCTCAGTGCCTGCGAAGATGTGCCCGTCGGACGACTCGGCAAGCACGAAGACATCGAGGTCATTCAACCCCTCGGAGACCTGTCTCCAGGTTGCACCGGCGTTGGCGGAATAGAAAACGCCACCGAAGTTTTTGTCGTTGGCCACGCCGGCATAGATTCCCGGCTTGGCGGTGTGGGCGACCAACAGAGCCTCGACCTTGCGCTGCGAGAAGCCCTCGTTGGAGGAAGTGAAGGTGATGCCGCCATCATTGCTCTTCAGGATACCGGAGCGGTCGGTGGCCAGCATGACCTTGTTGTGGTCCTGTGGATTGACGTACACGCCATTGACGATGACGTCGTCACCGGTCATGGGCTTGAAGTTTTTGCCGCCGTCAGTGGTCTTGTAAAGCCCTTCCGTGGTGCCCGCGTAAACCGTGTCGTGGTCGACGGGGTCTTGCATCAGGACGCGAGTACGGCGCGCGGTCGATGGAATGCCCTGAATCTTGTGGAAGAGCTGGCCGGCGCTTTCGCTCTTGTAGATGCCGCTGCAGGCGCTGGCATAGACAATGTCGGTGTTCGAGGGGTCAATGATAATTGAGAAAACGTCGGAATCGTCGATGACGCCCTGCTTGATGTTGTTCCAGGTCACACCGCCATCCGTGGTTTTCCAAGGCAGGTGCCAAGTGCCGGCGTAAACAATGGAGGGGTTCTTGGGGTCTACTGCGAGCGACTGCACTTCGTGAATCTCCGAGCTGCCAGCCGGGCTGATCTCGGTCCAGGTCTTGCCCTTGTCCGGGCTGCGGTAAACGCCCTTCAGGGTGCCAACAAAGATCAACGAAGGATTTGATGCGGACTGGGCGAAGGAGCGCACCGACTGACCAACAAATTCTGGAACTGGGGACCATTTTGTTCCACCGTTGGTGCTGATGAACAGGCCGCCGTTATTGCCATCAAGCTTCCATCCACCGATGTAAAGCCGGTTCGGGTCCTGGCGGTCAACAAAAATGCGGTCGATGATCAAGTCGTCAGTCGGCTCAATTTTTGCCAGACGACTCCAGTGAGCACCCGCATCCCTTGATTCATAAATCCAACTGTTGGTTGTTCCCAGATACATATGTGACGGGTCGCCGGGAGCCGCAGCAATGGAACGCGCATCACCGCCGTCGGGCCCCAGTATTTGCCAGGGGGCCTGGGCCTGGATGCCCACTGCAACAAAGATTGCCATCAGCGTGGACGACAACACCATCATCAATCTGCCTGGAACGAAGAATCTCTTAGACCTCATTCTGATTTCCTCTCCTCGGGAATTGGAACTGATTGCCCTGTATGCAGGGCTATGTTCTTTCGTCATTTACATGGCTTACACCTTTTGACCGTGTAATTGTCAAAACGTATCAGTCGCATAGACCAATTTCAACATGTTAAGGGGGCATGAATACAGTACAAAAGTGCCGAGGTGTAATAAATTTTCAATGCAAAAGAGCGAGGCCCCGCGGAACGGGGCCTCGCTGCCTGTGCTTCAGTTAATGCTTACTTTGTTGCAGCCTTTTTCTTTGCTGCCTTCTTGCTCTGGGCAGCAGCTTCGGCCTGCGCCTTGGCCTGTGCACGGGTGCGTGCCTGCGGCTTGACCTTGCTCTCGTCAACCGGTGTGGTGCCGGCGGCGTTGTAGGTTGCGCCATTCGGAACCAGCACGCTCTTGACCATCTGGGCATCGCCCGAGTCGGTCGAAACCGAGATGCGGGACTCGTTCACGCCCTTGTCGTCAACCAAATATGCCTTGGTGTTGACGGCGCGCTGAGCCGCGATTTCGTCGCTGGTGGTGCCCTTCTTGCCCTTCTTGCTGGAGGCAAGTTCCTTGGCATTCTCTTCACCAATAAGGACCAGCTTGGCATCCGGCTGCTTCTGGAGATTGAGTGCCACGTCATCAAGGCAGGCCTTGGCTTCGTTGTCCACACGGGCAATCGGCTGGGTCTTCTTGCCGAAGGTGATGGAGCAGAGGTCCGAAGTGGTGGGCGCCGGCGGCACATAGGGCTTGACGACCGTAACCGAAGTGGTGGCCGAGGCTGTGTGGCCCTTGTCATCGCTGACGTTGCAATTGACGGTGATGGTGTCAATCGGTGTGCCTTCGACTGCGGTGAAGGTGGCCGTCTTGCCGGTGCCAGTGACCTGGCCATTGGCTGCGGAGTAGGTGATGGTCAAGGGGCGATTCTGCGGGCTGCTGGCGTTCGATGTGATGGTGCTCGACTCGCCGGGCTTGATCGTCGCAGGATCAGCATTACAAGTGATTGTTGGCGGCTCAAACTCCTTGACGGCGAAATCCGTGGAGCAGTCAGCCGACATCCAAGGCTTGATCCCCTGAGTCACGTGGCCCTTGACCGTGTACTTGCCCGGGGCAAGGGTCGCGGTATCCACCTTGGCGTTGGCACCATCGCCGGTCACGTTGGCCCCGGTCCAAGTGTAGGTGGTTGGTGTCTTTGACTTGGGATTGAGGTTGGTAGCCGTGCCAGCAACAGCAACATCTTCACCCGGGAAGACCGACTCAGGCGTGGCCTTGCAGGTCAGGGTAACCTGCGGAGGAGGCTTCAGGCCGCCGATGTGATAAATCAAACCGGTGCTGAGTTCGTTCAGCTTGGGGTTGCCATGGCCACCAAAGACCACAGCGCTGCCGCCGTAGTTGATGTGCGAGTAGGAGAAATCATACTCGAAAACGCGCCATGCGAGATGATGGTTGAAGAAGGGCGTGGCGTAGTCCATGCCGCCGCCGATACCAGCTGCCGGACCCCAGCGATAAGGCTGGAAGTCGGGACCCGTGACGCGATCGGCGCCAAAAAAGATGTGCGCGAAGGGCGTCATCGTGTCGCCGGGATAACGGGCAATGAAGCCGCCTGTGGCGGTATAAAAGCCATCATTGAGATTGTTCTGGTTGGGGTGAAAGGTGCCTTTGGCCTCGATGCCAAAGTAGTTGTTAAAGTAGCGGGCTACGCTGGCGATCGCACCGTAGTCGATCGAGTTGTACGAGAACGGCTCGACGGTCACGTAATCGCCTTGCAGCGTGTTCACCGTACCAATCGGCGCCAAGTAGCTGTAACCGGCAAAGACGTCCCAACGCGACGGCGAGTCACCAGTATAGGGGACACCCTTGGTCGCAGGCTTAGCCGCACCCTGCGCTACGAGAGCTACGGGAACCAGCGCCACAAAAGCCAGAAGAGCAATCCGGCTTGCAGATTTCAGTACACGAGAGTACATGCGTTTCTCCTCCAAAACTAATCCTTCTGATTCAAACGAACAAATGCACCCGGCGCACAAGTCGCCGCGCTGGTTTCTGAACTAACAGCGTCAACATTCAGGAACTCTTACAACTGCATATTAAAGGTAACACAGCAAAAACGAAAGTGAACAAATTTTTCAACAAGTTGTGCGAAAAATGAGAATCCCCCGGTTTGCGGTCAAAAGACGCGGGCGTAAGCGCAAGTTGACGCGCTAATCCTTTATTTATTTGGACTTAGCCAACCAGCAAATCTGCCTTTGCCTTGCGCATCAGTTGCGCAGGTTCAGGGTCCGAGACAGGCTTCCACGCTCGCGCTGAATCTTCTCTTGGAGCAAGGTGATAGCGTAAAGCAACTGCTCCGGGCGAGGCGGACAACCCGGCACGTAAACATCCACGGGGATGATCTGGTTGACGCCCTGCACAAGCGCATAATTGTTGAACACGCCGCCGGATGTGGCGCAGGCGCCCATTGAGATAACCCACTTTGGCTCGGGCATCTGCTCGTAGAGGCGGCGGATGACGGGAGCCATTTTGCGGCTGACGCGACCAGCGATGATCATGAGGTCGGATTGGCGCGGCGATGGGCGAAAAACCTCGGCGCCGAAGCGGGCGATGTCGTAACGGGAGGCGCCCATGGACATCATCTCGATGGCGCAGCAGGCGAGGCCAAAGGTCATGGGCCAAATGGAACTCTTGCGCACCCAGTTCACTGCGAAATCGAGCGAAGTCAGGATGATTCCCTCTGGCGGTTCAATGCCGTGGTCGGCTTCCTCAATCTTGGAACGGTTCAATACGCTGCTCTCAAGCGAGCCGAAAAAATAGCGGTCTTTGCCGGTCAATTCCGTCATACTTCCAATATACCCCGGCCGGCGCTTGCGTTCCGCGCCTTTCTCCATCAAAATGAAAGAACAGTTCATCAGTCGAACTCTCAGGAACAACTGGAACCTGGCTCCAACTGAAGAAATGCCTGACGGGGCTTTCCCAGTTGACACCTGAGTTGTATTCACAGGCTGGATTTTCAGCACGCCGCGAAGTTTCTTGGCGAATGGGGGTTTGAATGAGTTTACTGCGCGGGATAAAGCCGGCTTCATTGCTGGCAACCACAGTGGCGTTCTCGATGCCGACCATGGCCCATGCCGACGCTCCCGCCACACAGGCGCAGATTGACGCACTCAAGCAAACGATCAGCAATGCGCAAATGGCCGGCGACAACGCGTGGATGCTGATCAGCGCCGCACTGGTGTTGATGATGACCGGCCCGGGGCTGGCCCTGTTTTACGGCGGCCTGGTGCGCAAGAAGAACATCCTCGGCACCATGATGCAGAGCTTTGCCATGATGGGCATCGTGACCGTGCTGTGGGCGGTGATTGGCTACTCCCTCGCCTTCGGCCACGGCAATTGGTTCATCGGCGGCTTCGAGCATATTTTTCTCAATCATGTCGGCTTGGCGCCCAATGCGGATTATGCGCCGACGATTCCCGAGCAAACCTACATGGTCTACCAGTTGATGTTTGCCATCATCACCCCCGCGCTGATCACCGGGGCCTTTGCCGAGCGCATGAAGTTCAGCGCCATGGCGGTTTTTTTGAGTCTGTGGTCGCTTGTGATTTACAGCCCGATGGCGCACATGGTGTGGGGCGTGGGCGGTTTGCTCAACACCACCGGCGGCAAACTTCCCTGCTTTGACTTTGCCGGCGGAACCGTCGTGCACGTCACCTCCGGGGTTTCGGCGCTTATCACCGCGCTTTACCTGGGCAAGCGCATGGGCTATCCAAAGAAGGCCATG
>JAJXXN010000300.1:0-6165 GCA_021781075.1 Acidobacteriota bacterium
TGTGAGCTTAATCACCTGTCTGTGTCCACTACCCGATTTTTGGGTAAATAAATGCGGTGCGACAATCTGTCCCGAAAAATAATATAACAGTCTTTAGGCCTCCATCGAAAGGTGGAAAGGCCGAGAAGGTGAAAAATATTTTTCATTTCAGTAACGAGAGTCAATCACATGTTGCCACAAGTAAAGTGATGAAGCGGTTTCTTGTTTAAACATATTGACTCAGTTTGCTGGTGAATTCATCTGCCTGTACTTGAAAATCCGCCCCTATGGGGAGGTGAAATCAAATTGGCGGGCAGCTTCAACCTTTGAAAAATGCAATGACGGCACCGCCGGCGAGGATGAGCAAGCCGCCAACATAGATGGGGAGGGTGGGGGACTGGCCAAAGCGGATTTTATTGAGGATTTGCGCGACAAGAAAGAAGAGGACGACGTAGACGCCGAGAAGGCGGCCGAAGTCCCAGCGCGGCAGGTTGACAAAGGCCCCATAGGCACTGAGGACAACCACACCGGCAGCGATGGCGGCGAAGCGGGCCCAGCCGGAGGAGCGGTAGAAGGCGGTTTGGAAGAGCGAATCGCCGAATGCCTCGAGGAAGGCGGCGAAGGCGAGGATGAGGATTGCGCCGGGCGGGAAGGCGACGAGTTTGTTGAGGAGGTTCATGGCGTTGCCGACTCCAAGGTGGATTGATTGGCGATTAGGGATGATACTAGGGAGTGTTGCATAAGGATTCCATTTTGAAGTTGCGGGGTACGATGGACGGGTTGGCCGGGCGGGCACGCCACAATTGGCGCGTGCTGCTGGTTTGCGCAGTCGTGCTGGCACTGGGCCTGTGGATGCGGTTGTGGATGCTCAACAGCTTTCCGCAGATTTTTGACGACACCTATATTTACGGAAACATTGCCAGCAATATTCTGCATGGCAGCTACGCGCTGACCGATGGCAGCGGCGCGGTGCATGGGACGCTGATCCGGCTGCCGGGCTACCCGCTATTTTTGGCCGGCTGCTTCAAGCTTTTTGGCGTGGGCAATTACCTTGCTGTGCAGTGGCTGCAGATTGGGATGGACCTGTTTGGCGCGCTGATGCTGGCGGATTTTGCGCGGCGGTGGAGCGGGTCGCGGCTTGCCGGGGTTTTTACTCTGGTGATTGCGGCATTGTGCCCTTTCACGGCGATTTACTCCACGGCCCCGCTGGCCGAGGCGCCAACTTTGTTTTTGGTTGCGGTCGCGCTGTGGAGTTTGCAACGGTTCAGTGGGAAGGCGGAGGGTGGCGCGGGGTGGGTATGGATTTTGCTTTTCACCTTTGCCATCACCGTCACGGCCTTGCTACGCCCGGATGGGGTGCTGGTGGGTGTGGTTCTCTTCCCCGCCCTGCTGCTTACGGGCTGGCGGAAATCGGCGAGGGTTGAGGCGCGGCGAAAGTTGATGGTGAAGGCTGCCGCTGCCATGGTCTTGGCGGCCCTGCCCTTTGCCGCGTGGACGTGGCGGAACTGGGAACGCTTCCATGTCGTTGAACCTCTGGCCCCCAGGTATGCGACCGACCCAGGCGAGCCTACGTACCCGGGATTTCAAAAGTGGACCAAGACGTGGTGCCTGGATTTTGTTTCGACATACCAAATTTATTGGAATTTTCCGGACGAGCGGATTGACGTGGGGAATCTGCCCGGGCGCGCATTTGATTCCGCCGGGCAGTGGCGCGAGACGGCTGCATTGTTGGATGACTACAACACAGCCGTGAAGGACAGCCATGGTGTGGGCCCGGAACTCGATGCCCGCTTCATGGATTTGGCTGACAAACGGATTCGGGCGAACCCGCTGCGGTATTACCTGTGGCTGCCAATGGGGCGCGTGGCGGACATGTGGCTGCACCCGCGGGTGGAAAACCTGCCCATTGATTTGGACTGGTGGGTGTATTCGCACCACCACACGGAGACGCGCATCAGCTGGGCCCTGGCGGGGCTGAATGCGCTTTACATGTTGTTGGGCGTGGCGGGATTGCTGCTGCGGCCGCGGTGGGGCTGGGCGATGCTGGCTTATTTTGTGCTGCGCAGCTTGATGCTGGCGACTATTGAAGCGCCCGAGGCGCGGTATACGCTGGAGTGTTTCCCGATGCTGTTTGCGCTGGGCGGGTATTTGGTAGGACGCAAGATGAAAGCATGGTGGGGAAAATCACTCGCTATTGTCTAACGATTGACTTCCGATGCGCGCATCTGGCATCCGGGTTCACTATCAACACTCAGCGGTTGACGTAGGTGGTTTGCGCATTGACGGGCAATTTGAATTCTGCGTCGCCAAGCGGCTGATTGAGCTTGAAGTCGAAGTAGACGCTGACGCGGTACTCCCCGTCGGGCTCCTCGAAGAGCTGTTTGAGGCTTACGCCGCGGGCGAGATCGATCCAGACCGTGACCTTGGAAAACAGTTTGCGGACATTGGGATCGCGGGCGATGAGTTCGAGCTTTTCAGTCTTGATGCCGTCAATGAGCTCGGAACCTTTGTCCGTTATCTCCCATTTGGCTTCGAGGTCTTTGCCACTGGCGCCGAAGCCGAGGAGCATGTAACTTTCAAACTGGCTGGCCTTGGTGATGCGCGTGACCTGGTTGGCCGCGCCCTCGTAAAGCTGAAACTGGCCTTCAGTGTAGGTGTAGACGGTTTTGGAGGGGTGTCCGTTGTGCTCCTTGATGTGCGCAGCCATGCGGAAGCGCGCGGGGGAGTGCTCGAAGTAGATGGTCCCCTTCTGCTTGTCGGTGTCAGGCACAGGATCGGTCTGCACGGTGTCGTACTCGAAGTCGGCCTGTGCGGTGTGGAAGTTTTTGGCTGTCTCGTCGAGGCGGCGAAGGACGCCTTGCAACTGGTCGTCGGTTTTGGATTGCGCGGAGGCGCAATACGGCGCCGCGGCAAGGGCAGTAAGGAGTGGCAAAAGCAGCAGACGGTATGGAACGCGCATTGAAATCCTTGTAGAAGAAATGATTCGCTGTTGAACTGAAGGCCGGCGATCGGAGAAATGTTACTTGTGCACCCAGGCCTTCCAGTCCATGAGATTTCCATTGGCATCGCAGGTTGATTCCCAATGGGTGAGGAAAAACTCGTCGCCCGTCACGGGTTCGAGTGCTTTTTTAAGCGCCTTGCGTGCGGTTTTTTCATCCGTACCGAGGGGGAGTGGTTTGCCATCCGCACCTAAAACCGACTGGGCTTTCACGGTGACGATGAGCCCATGGGCTCCATCGCCAACAATCTGCATGGGCAGCGCCGCGCCGACGTTCTGCGGCGGCTTGTCGCCGTAATCCCAAAGATGCGGCGTGACGAAGATGAAGAGCAAAATCAGAGTGACCATGATGTCGTAATGCAGGCTGCCGCGTGGATGGGTCCACCAGATGTAGCTTTTGAGAGTTTTGTTCATGGTCTCTTCCCTCAATCCGCTTTGGTGATGCGCTCAATGCCGCCCATATAGGGCTTGAGCGCCCCGGGGACGACAACAGAGCCGTCGGCCTGCTGGTAGTTTTCAAGGATGGCGAGCCAGGTGCGGCCCACGGCAAGGCCGCTTCCGTTGATGGTGTGCACAAACCCGGTTTTTCCCTTGCCCGCCGGCTTGTAGCGGATGTTGGCGCGACGGGCCTGGAAGCCCTCAAAGTTGGAGCAGGAGCTGATTTCGCGATACAAACCCTGGCCGGGCAACCAGACTTCCAAGTCGTAGGTCTTCGCGGAGCTGAAGCCAGTGTCGCCGGTGCAGAGCAGCATGCGGCGGTAGGGGAGCTTCAATGCCTCCAGGATTTCCTCGGCATCGCGGGTGAGCTTCTCATGCTCGGCGTCGGAGTCTTCCGGCTTGGTGAACTTGACCAGCTCAACTTTTTGGAACTGATGCTGGCGGATGATGCCGCGGACATCTTTGCCGTAGGCGCCGGCCTCGGCGCGGAAGCAGGGCGTGTAGGCGGTGAGGCAAATGGGGAGGCGCGCCTCGTCGAGAATTTCGTCGCGGTAGAGGTTGGTGACCGGGACCTCGGCGGTGGGGATGAGCCAGTGGTCGTTGTCTTTGAATTCACCGCGCGAGGTGGCCTCTGCGTCGGCGTCGGAGCAGCGGAACAAATCCTCGGCGAATTTGGGGAGCTGGCCCGTGCCGTAGAGGGATTTGCTGTTGACCATGAAGGGCGGCAGCACTTCGGTATAGCCATGCTTCTGGGTGTGCAGGTCGAGCATGAAGCTAATCAACGCACGTTCGAGGCGGGCGCCCGCGCCCATGAGCACACTGAAGCGCGCGCCGGAGAGCTTGGCGGCGCGTTCGAGGTCGAGGATGCCGAGACTCTCGCCAATCTCCCAGTGGGGTTTTGGCGTGAAGTCGAATTGCGGCTTTTCGCCCCAGGTCTTGACCGTGGCGTTGTCGGCTTCGCTTGTGCCAGTGGGGACCTCGTCGCGTGTCAGGTTGGGGACGCTGGCAAGCGCGAGGTGGAGCTCATTGTCGAGCTTGCCGGCCGCGGCATCGAGTGAGTCAAGCTCGTCCTTGAGGGCGCGGGTTTCATCCATCAGCGCGGTGGCGTCGCCGCCGGATTTTTTCAGCGCACCGACCTGCTGGCTGAGTTCGTTGCGGCGGGCCTTGAGCTGCTCGGCGCGGGTGATGGCCTCGCGGCGTCGCTGGTCGAGGGAGTGGAAGTCGCCGAGGAGCGCTGCGGGGTCGGCTCCACGGGCGCGAAGTTTTTGCTCAACCAACGCGAGGTTGGCGCGGACAAATGCTAAATCCAACATGACATTACCATTTTACTAGACATTGCACTGGGTGCCTCTCAGCTTTTGCCCTTCAGATTTGCCTTATATTCCGTCCAGCCGATAAGGCTTTGGTCGCCGGTAATGAGGCGCGCGCTGCGGGTGAAGGTCATATAGGTCCAAACCCAGGTTGCAAAAACTGCGAGTCGGTTGCGAAAGCCGACCAAAAAAAAGATGTGGACTACCAGCCAGGTGACCCAGGCGACAAAACCGCTGAGTTTGGCGTGGAAGGGCCAGCTGATGTTGGCAACGGCATCCATGCGTCCGATGGTCGCGAGGTCGCCCTTGTTGAAGTAGTGGAAGGGTGGGCGCGGGCGGCTTGTGAGGTCGGCGGCAATGATCTTGCCGATGTGGTCGCCCATCTGCATCGCCGGTTGTGCGACGCCCGGGACGCGTTTGCCGTTTTCTTCGTAGTGGGCGAGGTCTCCGAGTACAAAAATATTTGGGAGTTCAGGTGGATGCAGTGTTTGGTTGACGATGACGCAGCCGCGATTGTCAAGTTTTACACCGGTGGTTGCGCCGAGCATTTTTCCGACTGGCGAGGCTTGCACGCCGGCTGCCCATAGGGTGACGACCGAGTCAATTTGTTGGTCGCCAATCTTCACCCAGCCGGGGCCGATGTCTGTTACGTGTACGCCAGTGCGGACCAGGACGCCAAGCCTGGTGAGTTCTTTTTCAGCCTTTGCGGAAAGAACTGCAGGATATGCGCCTAGCACGCGCGGCGAGCCTTCGATGAGCATGACCTTGGAGCGAGATGGGTCGATCTGGCGGAAATCGCGCTTCATGTACAGTTGCGCGATGTCGCAAATTGCACCAGCGAGTTCGACGCCTGTGGGCCCGCCGCCGATGACGACAAAGTTCAACTGCGGATGCCAGCCCTTCTCGATCATCTGCCGCTCGGCTAGTTCAAAGGCCAGTAGCACGCGACGGCGGATCTCTGTGGCGTCTTCGATGGTCTTGAGTCCGGGGGCAAATTTCGCCCATTCGTCTTTGCCAAAGTAGGAGTGCGTTGCGCCGGTGGCGAGTACGAGGTAGTCGAAGTCGAGGCAGGCTCCGGTGGCAAGCTCGACCTGATGAGCCGCGGTGTCGATGCCGACCAGTTCATCCATCAACACGCGCGCGTTTTTCTGTTTGCGCAAAATACCGCGGATGGGCTGGGCAATATCTGCCGGGCTTAAAACGGCGAGTGCAACCTGATAGAGAAGCGGCTGGAAGGTGTGGTGGTTGCGGCGGTCTATGAGGGTGATCTCGACGGGCAGTTCAGCGAGGCTTTTGGCCGCGTTAACGCCCGCAAAACCACCACCTACGATGATCACTCGCGGGCGCTTGGGAATCGGATTTGTATCAAGCAAGGGGAATGCCTCTGACAGACATTATCCTCCTCGCGATTCAGGATGAGTGTTAAATGTGGGACAAGGC
>JAJXXN010000300.1:6175-7882 GCA_021781075.1 Acidobacteriota bacterium
GACGCTGACATTGAGGGTTGCGGAATTGCCGATGGCAAGCAGGCCAACAAGGTTGGTGGCGGTGCCTGGAATGGAGACAGGGGTAAGCGCGACGGAGCCGTCAATGGCGCTGACGGCGGTGGTGACGCTTTGCGCCAGCACTTCGCCGGGTGTGCAGGTTTGATGGCGCTGGCAGGGCGGGGTCCATGCATAGAGGGTTTGATAGAAGATGATGGTGGCGCCGGCCATCTGGTTGCCATTCATGTCGTAGACGCGGGCGATGGCGGGGGCGGGCGTGCCGCTTGCGGCAAGCGTCTGGTTGGTTCCGCTGACGGGGGTGAGGGTGGCGTACTCGGGGCGCGAGCCGAAGGCGGTGAAGGTGGCGCAGTAACCCGTGCCATTGACGCAGGCGGTGGTGGCGGAGCTTTGCCCCTCGACAAGCGGTCCGACGGTGAGCAACATGGTGGCGTAGCCTGCTGCGTTGGAGGCGGTGATGTTGCCACCGCTGATGGTGGTGCCCGCGCCGGGCTGCCAGATGACGTTCTGGTTGGGCGCCGGGACACCATTGTTTAGCACCAGCGCCTGCACGGTCCAGGTGATTTGCGCCCCGGCGGCGAGGTAAAGATTGGGCGCAATGGCATTGATGTAGGGCGGCGTGCCCCCGCTGAATTGCGCTTGAATGCTGGCGCCGTTGGAGAGCGAGGCGGTGATGATGGAGAGGTTGGCGTCGTTGGCGGTGGCATACATGGTGGCAAGCCCGTCGCCGGTGGCGATGACGCTGCAGACCGTCAGCCCGCAGCCAAGCGTGGCCGTGCCGCTGGTTACTGCATAGGTGACGGTGACGCCGGGCGCGGGGGCAAGGTTCGCCTCCTCGGCGGTGACGGTAAAGGGCAAGGGCACACCGATGGGGACGGTTCCCATGGGCGCGGTGTCCAGGTGCAGGCCGTCGCCCTTGCCGGAGTCATAGCTGATGCCGCCGGAGATAAGCGCCCCGGCTTCGGTGGATGTGGCATCATCCACCTCGACATCAACCGGGCCGGTGACGCCGGTTTGCGCGGCGGGTGCGATGGCGGTGATTTGCGTCGCGCTGACGCTGGTCACGGTGGCCGCCTGTCCGCCAACGAGCACCGTATCCGCAAGATGAAACCCCATGCCGTTGATTACGAGGGGGCCGCCACTTGTGGGCAGATGATCCGGTATGACCGTGTCTGCGTACACGACCCATCCCTCGTAGGTGTAATCGGGCCGTCCATCGCCGCGCTGGTCGGCGACGGCCATGCGCACTATGTCATTTCCGTTGGCGATGACCCGCAGCCAACTCTCGCCGGGTGAGAATGCATCCGGGCTGGGGACGTAGGTGACGGGCGCGGTCCCGGGAGGATCGTATGCGTCCCATACGCCGATGGAAGGGAGCAGCTTTTGCGCGCTGGGCGCGTCGGCTTCATTCAAGGGCTGGGCGACGATGGTGAAGGTGCGGCCGCCGCGGACGGGAAACTCGAACCACTGCGTCTGGCCGACCTGGTTGATGCCAGCGACCCACATTCCATTGGCCGGCAGCGGGAGCGCCTGCGCGGGGCCCATGATGCCTTCACTGTCATTGCCCCCGGCGGAGTCGGTGATGCATTCGTTCATGGTTTTTGCGCTGCCCGCGGAAAGCCCCTGCACAGTGACCGTGGGCATGGTGCCGGAGGGCAGCGGCGAACCCTGCCTATACGGGCCAACCGATTC
>JAJXXN010000220.1 GCA_021781075.1 Acidobacteriota bacterium
TGATAACAGTGATAACAGTGATAACAGTGATAACAGTGATAACAGTGATAACAGTGATAACAGTGATAACAGTGATAACAGTGATAACAGTGATAACAGTGATAACAGTGATAACAGTGATAACAGTTCATGTCAATACGCAAATCCGGTTTATCAGGGTCAAATTCCGATAGGCCCACATTACCAAAGTACAATATCATGGTGTGTTAAGTGCACTTTCAGTGTTTTGTGCTCAAAGGTTGGGATACCAAAAATCTCTGCGCCTACCCGCCTACTCGCCTTTTGCGCTGAAGCGCAAACTGACCCGCCAACCCCCTCCCCAACTCGCTTCCGCGCTACAATCTACCCATGACCCGCACCGCCGTCCAAATCCTTGAAGAAGCCCGCCAGTTGCCTCCCAGCGACCTCCACTGGCTTTTGCAAAATCTCCTCCCGGAAGATGCGCGCGAAATGACGGACGAAGAGTTTGCCGTCTGGCAAAAAGAAGTCGGCGAGCCCGAACCCGGCTATGAAGAATGGTTCCGCGCCGGTGTCGAAGAAGCTCTGGCAGACAAATCTCCAGGAATTCCGCATGAGGTTGTTGCTCAGGAAATGGCGACGCTCCTCAAAGAAGCCCAAGAAGCCAAGAGGCTGAAAGCCAGTGCATGAAAGTTATTTGGGGCGTGAGAGCTAAACGTGATTTGCGGGAACTGGTTTTATACATTGCTCATGACAGTCTTCAGGCCGCCGAATCCGTCAATAAACGCATTTTGAAATCCGCAGAATTGCTCTCAATCTTCCCGCACGGTGGTCGCAACGGGCGAGTGCCAAAAACACGCTAACGTGTCGTCAGTAAAACGCCCTACATTCTTGTCTATCAAATCAGCAAATCATCCATTAGAATTTTGCGTGTCTATCACGCCGCCCGCAAGTGGCCTGATCATTTTTAAACCTGCGATAAACGCACCTGGCTCTTCCCCTCCAGCACGTCGCGCATCGCAAAGCTCGTCTCGAGGCGCGTCACCCCCGGCAGCCGCGAAAGCTCCTGCTGATGCAGCCGCCCGTAATCCTCCATCCCGTTCACCCGCGCGACCAACATATAGTCATATTGCCCGGCCATCAGGTGGCAGCTCACAACGCCCTTCAGCCGCCGCACCGCCGCTTCAAAATTCCCCAGCACCTGCGCCGACTGCTTTTCCAGCGTCACCCGCACAAAGACCGTCATCCGCCGCCCCAACAGCCGGTCGTTGATCTCCGCGCGGTAGCCCTTGATGGCGCCCATTTCCTCCAGAGCCAGAATCCTCCGCGACGCCGCAGAGGCGGACAAGCCCACCGCCTCGCCCACCTCGTAATTCGTCGCCCGCCCATGGCGCTCCAGGTGGTTCAGGATGGCGCGGTCCAGCTCGTCCAACCCATCGCTCCCGCCCAATCCCTCTGTGGGCGGCGCATCCCTCTTCCCTGCGCTCAATTTGTGCGTACTGCCCCTGTTTATTGCACGTTTCATTCCCATACAGCCATTCAATCACAAAACTTGCACACATTGAAAGCAAAATACGGCGTAGCATTCTCTGAGGTTTGCGCTCCCTCCCTTGCGCGGGGGCTGGCCAACGGAGGAACAACATGATTATCGGCGTACCCAGGGAAATCAAAGACAACGAAGCACGTGTCGCACTCACCCCGGCCGGGGCCAAGGCGCTCGTCGAGGCCGGTCACACGGTCCTGGTTGAAACACAGGCTGGCGCACTTTCAAGCTTTACCGACGCCGACTATCAAGACGCCGGTGCCGAGATCGTCGGCGAAGCCGGTTACGCATGGTCCAAGGCCGACCTCGTCGTCAAGGTCAAGGAGCCGATCGAGAGTGAGTACAAATTTTTCCGCGAGGGCCTCGTCCTCTTCACCTACCTGCACCTTGCCCCGCTCCCCGTCCTCACCGACGCCCTCCTCGCCTCCAAAGTAATCGGCATCGCATACGAGACCGTTCGCGACCGCGCCAACACGCTGCCCCTCCTCACTCCCATGAGCGAAGTCGCCGGCCGCATGAGCGTGCAGGTCGGCGCTGCGTATCTTGAAAAAGAGCATGGTGGCCGCGGCATCCTGCTCGGCGGCGTCCCCGGTGTTCCTCCCGCGCACGTCACCGTCATTGGCGGCGGGGTCGTCGGCACCAACGCCGCAAAAATCGCCCTCGGCATGGGCGCAAAGGTCACCCTCGTCGACCTGAATCTCAACCGCTTGCGCGAGATTGACGACATCTTCGGCGGGCGCATCTATACCCTTGCATCCAACAGTTACAACGTCGCGCAGGCCGTCCGCGAAGCCGACCTCGTCATCGGCGGCGTCCTCATCCCCGGCGCCATGGCCCCCAAGGTCGTCACCAAGAAGATGGTCTCAGAGATGAAGAAGGGCGCGGTCATCGTTGATGTCGCAATTGACCAGGGCGGTTGCGTTGAAACTGCGCATCCCACCACGCATTCCAATCCCAGCTTCGTTGTCGACGGCGTCGTCCACTACTGCGTCACCAACATGCCCGGCGCGGTTCCGCACACCTCGACATTGGCGCTGACCAACTCCACCTTCCCCTATTTGATGCGCATTGCGAAGCTCGGTGCCAAGGAAGCGCTTAAGCAGGACACGGGCTTTGCCGAGGGCCTCAATACCTGGCTTGGCACACTGACCTACAAGGGCGTCGCCGAAAGCCAGAAGCGCTCCTGGACGCCGGCCGCAACGGTTCTGGTGTAACCGGCAATCCGGTACAGGAGGGCCGCATGCAATCGTGTGCGGCCTTCGTTTGTCCGCTGGATTATTCCGATTCGCCCATCACAATATAGGCGCGGGTTGTGCCATCGGGAAACAGAAACTCATAGCTCATTGCATATTGGTATGCGTTGTCACTCACTTCTTCACGGATTTTAGCCATGTAATCGCCGGTACGCAGGATGAGCGGCTGGCCAGGCATCATGTGGAGCCTACTGCTTGTCGTAGGCCCGGCGAGTTCCATCTTTTTGCCCTGGATCAGGACCACCAAACGCTGCCGCCACTGGCAGAGATTGCCATTTTGCTCCACTTCGCCGCAAAACCACTCAATCCTCGAATTCTGCACATGCACCTTCACCGTGTAATCGGCAGGGTTCGGTTTCGCAGCCCATGAAGCCAGCGGAAGCTACAGAACAACTGCCTTCCATACATTCTTCATAAACTCCTCCTGTGGGCAGGGACTTCACCGTACAGTTTATAACTGGCCTCTGAATTCCCTCGCGGCCTATAATCCACGCATGGCAAGGAGCATCACCTCGCGCCGTCTCTCCGTCTACCTGCTCGGTGGCGCACTGCTTCTTCTCCTCATCGTCTTCACTGCCCTGCAGGCATTCAACATGCGCTTCCTCAAGCCCGACTCCACCGGGGAAACGCTCCTCTTCGCAGCCATCACCGTGCTGGTCTTTCTTCTCCTGATCGTCCTCATGGTCCTGCTCCTCAGAAACATACTCAAGCTCTACGCCGACCGCCAAAGCTCCGCCCTCGGCTCGCGCCTGCGCACCCGCATGGTGCTCGGCGCCGCGCTCATCGCCTTTCTTCCCGCGGTCTTCATGTTCCAGTTCAGCTTCGGGCTGCTCAACCGCTCCGTGGAGCGGTGGTTTTCCCAACCCACCTCCGAGTTGCGCAACGATTCCACCCGCGTCGCCGACGCCATGGTCCACTACGCCGCCACCAACGCGCGCATCGAGGCCGAGGAGGTCGCCTCGCTCGGCAACTTCGACGCCAACGCCAAGGCCACCCTCGAATCCCACCGCGTGGCGCTCGTCGGCGGCTTCGCCGCCGTCTATGGCCCCGATCAGCAGCTGCTCGCCTCCTATCAATTGCCCGCAGAGAATGAAACCGCTCAACTCATCCCATGGCAAAACGGGGTCCGCAGCACGCCCTTCAACCTTCCCCCGCCCTTCTCCGGCGCACTGTTGACAGCCGCCCGGCGCGGCGATGATTCCATCCTCATTGTCAACCAAAATCAATACGCGCTCGGGCTCAGCCCCGCCCGCTCTGGAAAAATCGTCCTCATCGCCCTGCCCATGCCCCCGGGGCTCACTGATACCGCCGTCCGCATCCGCAATGATGCCTCCAATTACTGGTCCCTTTACCGCGCGCGAAAAAGCATCCGCAGCACCTACCTCCTCATCCTCCTTTTGATCACCGCGCTGGTCTTTTTCGCCAGCATGTGGCTCGCCCTCTTTTTGGCCAAGCAAATCACGCGCCCGGTGGAATCCCTGGCGCGTGCCATGGAGGAAATCTCTGCCGGTAAATACGGCCACCGCGTCCCCATCACCGACACCGGCGAAATGGCCGACCTTATCAAGGCCTTCAACCACATGGCCACGGACCTCGAATCCGCGCGGCTCCTCGCCGAAAGCTCATCAACTGAATTAAGCAAGGCCAACCTCGCGCTCATCGAGCGGCGCCGGGAACTTGAAACCATCCTCGAAACCATCCCCAGCGGCGTCATCACCCTCGATGCAGCGTTCCGTCTGCTTCAAGCCAACCGCGGCTTCACTGCGCTCCTTGGCCATGAGGCGGATGCCTCACTCAACGGCCTCACGTTGGACGAGTTACTGCCGGCTGAAGTCGTTGACGACGTGCGCCGCATCATCCGCCGCAGCCAGCGCATGGGCGCAGCATCCTCTGAGATTGAGACCGTTCTGCGCGGGCATACGCTGCATCTCTCCATTACAAGCGCGCGCCTTGAGTTCACCGCAGGCCAGGTCGGCGCCGTGCTCGTCTTTGAGGACACCAGTGAACTCCTCCGCGCCCAGCGACAGCTCGCATGGAAGGAGGTTGCCCAGCGCGTCGCCCACGAGATCAAAAACCCGCTCACCCCCATCGCCCTCTCCGCCGAGCGCATCCGCCGCCACATCGACATCCCCCGCGCCGACTCCCCCGCCGTCATCCGCAAATGCAGCGAGGTCGTCCTCGGCAGCGTTGGCACCCTGCGCACTCTCGTTGACCAGTTCTCCGCCCTCGCCCAATTCCCCGCGCCGCAACCCCGCCCATGCGACACCAACCAGGTTGTCGAGGAAGCCCTCGCCCTCTTCACCGGCCGCCTCGAAGGCATCACCGTCCAAATTGAGCTTGCTCCGCTTCTGCCGCCCATCATGGCCGACAGCAATTCGCTGCGCCGCGCCCTTGCCAACCTCATTGACAACGCCGCCGAGGCCATGCACGACAGCCTCTTGCGCGTCCTCACCATCACCACTTCGCTCAACGACGACTCATCCAATGTGGAGATTACCGTTGCCGATACCGGCCATGGCCTGACCGACGAAATCCGCGAGCGCCTCTTCCTCCCCTACTTCTCCACCAAGCAGCGCGGGACGGGGCTCGGCCTCTCCATCGCCGCTAAAATCGCGCAGGACCACAACGGCTCCATCCGTGCTGAGGCAAACTCACCCAAGGGTGCGCGTTTCATCCTGCGCATGCCCCTTGTCAATCAACCGGAGGCCGCGCCGGAATCCGCATCCCACGCACAAACCACGGAGCACACTCGATGAACCAAATCCTTGTAGTCGATGACGAAGCGGAGATTCGCGGATCCATCGAGGAAATCCTGGGTGAAGAGGGTTACCTCGTAAAAACTGCCGCCGGCGCGGTTGAAGCGCTCGCCGTACTCGACGAAAACAACATCGACCTCATCCTGCTCGACATTTGGCTCCCCGGCCGCGACGGCCTCGACCTGCTTGCTGAAATTCAACAGCGCCCCGTCGAGGAGCGCCCCGAGGTCGTCATCATCTCCGGCCACGGCACCATCGAGTCCGCCGTCCGTGCCACCAAACTAGGCGCATACGACTTCCTCGAGAAACCGCTCTCCCTCGACCGCACCTTGATCGTCCTCAAGAACGCGCTTCAAGCCCGCCGCCTGCGCAACGAAAATCTCGAGTTCAAAAAACAATTCAACAGCGGCGCCATCATCACCGGAGAAAGCGTCTCCGTCAAGGCACTTCGCCAGCAAATCCGCCTCATGGCCCCCACCAATGGCCGCGTGCTCATCTACGGCGAGTCCGGCACCGGGAAGGAACTCATCGCCCGCGCCATCCACGCGGAAAGCCAGCGCCGACAAAACGTCTTCATCGACCTAAACTGCGCCGCCATCCCGGAGTCGCACATCGAGGCCGAACTCTTCGGTTACCGGCACGGCGCCATCCCCGGCGGCCCGCCAGAGCAGCGCGGTACACTCGAACGCGCCAACGGTGGCACCCTCTTCCTCGACGAGGTCGGCGACATGAGCCTCAAAACCCAGTCCAAGGTCCTCAGCGCGCTCGACGAGCAATCCTTCACCCCGGTCGGCGGCACGCAGCCCCTCCGCGTCGACGTACGCCTCATCGCCTCCACCAATAAAAACCTCGAGGAAGAAATCGCCGACGGCAACTTCCGTGAGGACCTCTTCTACCGCCTCAACGTCGTCCCTTTCTTCGTCCCACCGCTGCGCGACCGCAAGGAGGACATTCCGCCCCTCGTCCGCGAGTTTCTGGCACAGTTCGGCCGCGAATACGGGCGCCCCCACGTCACCCTCTCCGAGGATGCGATGGACGCGCTGATGCGGTACCACTGGCCCGGCAACGTGCGTGAGCTCCGCAACCTCATCGAACGGCTCCTCATCCTCAACCCCAAGGCCGCGCGCATCGAGAAAAAACACCTGCCACCGCTCACCCATAAATCATCCACGCGCTCCGCCGCCGACCACTCCACGCTGCAACAGGCGCGCGACGCCTACGAACGCGATTACATCCTGCGCAAACTCGATGAGGCACGCAACAACATGAGCCGCGCCGCGGAATTGCTCGGCCTCGAGCGCAGCCACCTCTACCGCAAGATGAAAGCCCTCGGCATCGGCGCCCGGGAATAGCGCCGCTCCGTCAAAAAGATTTGCCGCGCCCGCCGGGCACCGCATCTGTTATTGTTTCTACGTCGCGCGACCAGCCCCCGGCTCTCGCGCTATCCGCACAAGGACCCCCCACTTCATGACCGAATCACTCACCGCGCAACCTCTCGCTTTCTTCCACCCCGCCGGCCGCCCTTACCGCTTCACCATCCTGCTCTTCATCAGCCTCATCGTGCTCGGCAGCTACTTCGCCTACGACAGCATCGGCGCACTCGCCCCCACCCTCATTGACGCGCTACATCTCAACCGAAGCACCATCGGGAATCTCTACACCGCCTACTCCGTCGCCGCCATCCTCATCGTCTTCTTCGGCGGCATGCTCTACGACCTGCTCGGCCCCCGTCGCGCCAGCCTCCTCTTCTGCACGCTCGTCCTGCTCGGCGCCGCAATCGTGGCGGCAGCCCACTCCAGTTGGCAGCTCTTCGCCGGTCGACTCATCTTCGGCGCCGGCTCCGAGTCCCTCATCGTCGTGCAAAGCGCCATCATCAGCAGGTGGTTCAAGGGCAGGGAGATGGCCCTCGCCTTCGGCATCGCCCTCACCATCAGCCGCGTCGGCACACTTTTCAGCTTCAACACCGAGGAACTCATCGCGAAATACTTCGGCAGTTACCGCGTCGCCCTCTGGGCCGCCGCCGCCTTCTGCCTCTTCTCGCTCCTCTGCAATCTCGTCTACGTCGCCATGGACCACCACGGCGAAAAAATCCTCGGCCTACCCAAGGCCGATGGCTCCGACAAAATCGTCTTCTCCGACATCGCAAAGTTCAATTCATCATTCTGGTATGTCACGCTGCTCTGCGTCACCTTCTACAGCGCCATCTTCCCCTTCACCGCCCTCGCCACCGACATGTTCCACGACAAATGGGGCATCCCGCTCACCAGCTCCGGCTCCGGCGGTTTCATCACCCAGGTCTTTGACAACTTCTTCCACATGTTCTCCACCGCACCCGGCATCACCAGCATCGTC
>JAJXXN010000102.1 GCA_021781075.1 Acidobacteriota bacterium
CAACATCAAACGCGCCATCCAGCGCGGCACGGGCGAGCTCGAAGGAGCAACTTACGATGAGATCAGTTTTGAGGGCTACGGTCCCGGTGGCGTAGCCATCATCGTCGATGTGCTCACGGACAACCGCAATCGCGCTGTCAGCGAGATTCGCCACGCATTTTCAAAGAATGGCGGAAACCTCGGCGAAACTGGCTCGGTCCGCTTCATGTTCTCAAAAAAGGGCCTCATCGCCATTGAGAAGGATGCAGCCACGGAAGAGCAGTTGATGAACATTGTTCTCGAGCATGGCGGCGAGGACCTCAACGACGAAGGCGACACTTGGGAAATCATCACCGATCCCGCCTCCTTTGAGGCTGTCTCCGAGGCAGTTAAAAAAGCTGGCATTCCGACTGTCATGAGCGAAGTCACCATGGTCGCCTCTACCTACACCAAGCTCGAGGGCGCCGCTGCCAACCAGATGGTGCGCCTGCTGGAGGCGCTCGAGGACAACGACGACACCCAGCACGTCTACTCGAACTTCGACATGGATGAGGAGCAGATGGAAGAGGCCTGAGGCCGGCCTAGGAACCCACACGGAAAGGCCGCCCGCTTCGGCGGCCTTTCTTTCTACCCCGCAATCATTTTGTATTTGAGGAGCATGAATTTGAAAACCAATTTTGTCCTCCGCGCCATTGGCTTTTTTGCGCTTGGATTGTTTGCCGCTGCCACCCTCAACGCACAGGCCCCTGAAAAGGGTTCCGCTCGCACCTGGGAGTATGGCCCATTCTTCAATGGCGGCGTCGGTATCGGCGACCGCTCCGACTTCAAATTCATCTGGACCGGCGTCCAGGCCGGTCGTATCATCACGCCCAACCTCAAGGCCGGCATCTTCAGCGGCAACTTTGAACTCAACGGCGAAATCATTCCCTTCTTCCAGGCCTACACACCAGCCCCGCACACGCTGACAGTCAACACCCCCAACGGGCCGGTCGTTTATCAAATCGGCGGCGGAACCTTCACTGGCGTCAGCGTTGCCCCGGTCATCTTCCGATGGAATTTCAAAGGACACGGCAGGTTCCAGCCCTGGTTCCAGGCCAAGGGCGCAGTCCTTTACACCACGCACAAGTTTCCACCGGATGTTCTTGTCCCGCATGGACAGCCCGGCGGCACCTCGGTCTGGAACTTCATGCCCCAGGGCGGCATTGGCTTCCATTACTTCACTCGCCCAAAACGCTCCATCGACCTCGGCATCAACGCCGTTCACATCTCTTCGGCCTCGCTTGGGGACAAAAACCCGGGCGTCAATGCCAGCATGCAGTTCCAGATCGGTTACACAATCTGGAGATAATCTCCACGGCTCCAACTTGCCTGCCACCGAAACTCGTCTAACCATAGGGTGTTCATGAGCGCACCACTCATAGCCTGTGTCCCCAACTTCTCCGAAGGAAGGGAAGTACGCATTGTCGAGGCGATTATCGCCGCGATGAAGCTCGATGGTGTGCGCCTGCTCGATTACGCGCTGGATGCCGGACTCAACCGCTCCGTGGTCACCATTGCCGGTGAACCCCAGGCCGTGCTTGAGGCGGCGATCCGCGGCGCTGGCAAAGCCGCCGAATTGATTGACCTCAACCGCCATCAGGGCGAACACCCCCGTATTGGCGCCACCGATGTCATTCCTTTTGTCCCCGTGGCCGGCATACGCCTTGAGCAATGCGTGCTTCTTGCCCGTCAATGCGGACAGGAGATTTGGAAGCGATTCAATATTCCCTCTTATTTTTATGAAGCGGCCTCAACCCGTCCCGACCGCCAAAGCCTGGATGAACTGCGCCGAGACCAGTTTGAGACGCTGCGCGAATCAGTCCGTACTGATTCCAAACGCCGGCCCGACATCGGCGGCCCCAACCTTCACCCCACCGCTGGCGCCTCCGCCGTGGGAGCGCGAAACTACTTGGTCGGCTACATTATCTATTTTAAAAACAACGACATAGCCGCCACCCGCGCCATCGCCCGTGAGATTCGTCAGAAGCAGGTAAAGGCCATGCCCATGGTCACAGGCGGACAAGCCCAATTGACCATGAATATCTCTGATTTCAACGTCAACCCCATCTCCGCACTCTATGCAAAAATTCTGCAACTGGCCCAAAAGCACCGCATTGAGATTGCCAGCAGTGAAATCGTTGGCCTCATTCCCGAATCCGCCTGTGAGCGCGATTGCGAGTGGATGCGTCATTTAAATGGATTTGTGCCTTCGGATAAAATACTGGAGAGGCGTCTTGAAAAGCCCCTCGAGTGGCCGCGGGCCTGATGCATGATTTTTTACTTCTGCGCAATTCTGTTTCAAGCCGCCCCTTGGCGGGCCCATCTTGAGCAGGAATTTTTTTGAACAGCATTTGCGGCATCGCCGCATTGGAGGAATCCGTTGAAGCCATTGTCAATCTTTCCGGCTGCCGCCCTCATGGCCGCCATCACATTCTTCGCCGCACTTGGCACCACACCCGCAGTTCACGCCTCTCAGCTATCGACTGAAGCGCGTACCGCCGTTCCGCATGATGTACAGCAACTTGTGGTCATTGACTACCGCGCGATGCAGGAGTCATCCGCGGCCATGGCCCTGCGCAACAAAGTGATGCTCCCGGAGCTCAAGCAGCTTGAGGAGGCTCTCCAAAAATCCGGCCTCAATGACAACCACGATGTTGAGCAATTGGCCTTTGCCATCTTCCGCTACAAGCCCGACAGCGACATGACGAACATCGTCGGGATTGCGCAGGGCCAGTTCTCCACGCAGGACATCCTGGCAAACTTCAAAAAGCAGAAGATCAAGCCCACCATGATCGGCGAGAACAAGCTCTACCCGCTCGGGACCTCGGGCATGCAGGTTGTTTTTCTCGACGCCTCCACCATCCTCTTCGGCGGGACCAGCGCCATCAAGCTCGCGCTCAAGGCGCGCGACGGCGAGGAGCAGAACGTGCTCACCAACCAGCCCATCATGGATGCCATGCGCTCGGTTGAAAGCGAGCCGCTCTGGAGCATCCTCGACAAAAAGGGAACTGAGACCATGATGCGCAGTGTGCTGGGTGAAGCCGGCTCCATCACCGACTTTGACACGGTCCGCAAACGCCTGCAGGCCTCCTGGTACACCATGAATTTCCAGCATGGCGTCCACTTTGACCTCACCATCCAGACGGGCGACACCTTCACCGCGGCCACGATCGCCTCGCTCCTCAACGCCGCCGTGGTGGTGCGCAAGATGAGCGGCTCGGATTCCGAGAAGGTGGCACTCGCCAATACCTCCGTCGGTTCCGACGCTGGTAAGCTCAGCGTGCACTTTGCCGCCAGCGAAAGTGACTTCGAGGGCTTGCTCAAATCACCGCTCTTCCAGGGCATGGTGCATTGATAGTCTTTCCGCGCTCTTCAAAGGCAGCCCGTGGGCTGCCTTTGTTGATCAAGCCGCGCTTTCCATTGTGACCGCCAACGTCCCGGCTCCAACCGCCCGGTTTCGGCCCGCGTGCTTGGCTTGGTACAGGGCCTTGTCGGCGGCTTCAATCAGTGAATGCGCATTCATGCCACGCTGCGGCACCATGGTCGCATGGCCGATTGAAATCGTCACCACGCCATGCGCGCTGCTTTCATGCGGCAGCCTCCGCCCGCTCACCGACAGCAAAATCTCCTCCGCCACGGTCCGCGCACCGCACTCATCCGTGTCCGGCAAAATCACCGCGAACTCCTCGCCGCCATACCGCGCCACCAGGTCGCCGGGGCGCGAGACCACATCCAGCGCCGCCTCTGCCACCTGCTTCAAGCAACTGTCGCCACGCACATGGCCGTAGCGGTCGTTGTACTTCTTGAACTCATCCACGTCCATCATCAACAGGCTGATCTGTCCGCTGCTGCGCATCCTACGACGCCATTCCAGACTGAGGAATTCGTCGAATCGTCTGCGGTTCGCCGTGCCCGTCAACGCATCCACCACGGCCAATGACTCCAGCGCCTTGTAAGATTCCTGCAATTGCTGCTCTGACCGTTTCCTTTCTGAAATATCCCGGGCCAGGTTCAAAATCCCGGCGGGTTTTCCTGTCTGCGGGTCGTTGTAAATATGCAAACTCGATTCAATCCACAAATACTCACCATTGTGCTTGCGCATCCGGTATTCAATCATGCCGCCCGGCGCCCCGGCCTTGAGCGCCTTCAGCACCATCTCCACCTCCGCGCGGTCGAGTGGGTGGATGAACTCCGTCATGCCTTTGCCATGTAAATCGGACGGTTCCCAACCCACCATCGCCCGCGCACCCGGCGACACATAGATTCGCTCGCCGGCGAGCGTCATCAGTACAAACACATCCCGCGAGTTGTCCATGACCAGGTTGTACAGCGCCAAAGTGGTGGAGAGGTGCTTTTTTGTATTAAGCAGTTTTTCCACCACCACCGAGACGATGTAGAGCATCGCCATTCCCATGGCGACGAAGCTTTGCAGCCATAGGCTCGATTCCTGTGCTGACATACCCGGCACGATGAGCGGCCCGAAACCTCGGAGCGTAAGAAATCCGCCGATCAAGGCCACCAGCATCATCCCCATGGCCGCCCAGGCCAACTCGGTATTGAGCAAAGTCAATATCGCCAGGGGGAAAATACATGGCAGCAAGAAGGGGTGGCTTGCCGAGAAAATAATCAGCGCCATGATCAGCAGCAGGGACATGAACAACAAGCGCTTGCGCCAATTCAAGGGCCGGCGGTAATGTTCCCGCAGGATGGCCACAAATGCCGGTGTTGAAATGGCAATGCCAAGCCCGTCACTGCCCAGCCAGCCAATTAGAAATTGCATCAACCCGTTCTTGTGCAAAAAATGTATTGAAAACAGGCCGAATAGGATCCCCGACAAAGAGGGCAGCAGGGTGGCAAGGAGAATAAACTGCAGCAGGTATTTTTTCTCAGTGAAATTTGGCAGTGCCGTATCCCGCGGTTTGAGCAGGAATGCCATTGCCAGCAACTCGCCGCAATCTAGGATGGTGAACAATATCATCAACTGCGGTTGCACGTGCATTATGAAATTGCCGGCAAACAAGGCCGCTGCCGCTGTTGAAAGATAAAATGCCCAGCTTCGCCGCGGGGCAAGGAGCAAAAACGCCAGCACCAGGCCGTTCGTGATCCAAATCATTTTCAACCCGGTGTCAAAGTTTTGCTCGAACTGGCAGAGAATGACAACGGAAAGAATAACCCAGAAAAAGAACGCCAGGTAACGCCACCGGGTCGTGCGCATGAGCCGGAAATAGCGGTAGACGCTTTGCGCGATACGCCCCCGGCCACCCAAGTACTTTTGCCCAGGGCTGTGCGCCATTGCGTTCGCCTTTTTGGCCGGGCTATGCAAGCAGCGTCCCGCTTTCTTCACTATCCAAGCACACGATGGACGGATTCAAATTTGATCCCATCAATTTTATCGGCAGCTTTTCCCGGGAATTTAAATTTCAATTGTGCGATTTCGAGTTGGCCTCAACGCACTCATCCTTTTTAGGTTCTTTCTGTTACTGCGAAATCTATTATTTCTTATAGTTCTCTCAGAGGCATGGAATTGAGGAAAACTACAATTCGCACTCATTGCAGTGCGACACCGTTCTGCGGTTCCGATTAAATTCCACTACCTGTTCATACCGGAGATTTCAAAATCAGCCTTTCCATCCGGTTCAAGCACAATCTTCAACGCCCCCTCCTCGCGCTCCTGGAACTCGGGCCCTGCAATCGTTGTCTCTTTCAGATGGCTCTCTCCCGTCCAGTAGTGCACCTGCATCGCCTTCGAGCCGATAAACTGCATCCTGTAATGCAGCACCTCGCCCGGCGCCATCGTGTCCTTGCCAAAGCTGGCACTTGGGTAATCCACCTCAACCAACTTGAGCTCCTGCCCGGTCCGGTTTTCCACCGTCGCGTCCACATGGTATGAGTGGCATCCCGCCAAGCCCATCACCACCGTCGCTGCTGTCGCCACCCGCATCCGATTCAAAACCCTCAATTGAACCCCTCCTTGCTAAACATGTTCATCGCCTTTTTTATCCTGCACCAACGCCTTCTCCAAGCGGTCCAGCCGCTTTGCCAGCTCGGGTAGCCGCTGGAACAATGCCACCGCGCGCAACCAGGTGCGGTTTTCAAACGCCGGCGAGCCGGAGAGCATCTTGCCCGACGGCACATCATGGCTCACGCCCGATTGCGCGGTCAGAATCACCCCATCCCCGATTTCGCAGTGCCCCGCCACTCCAACCTGCCCGGCGAGGATCGCGTTCCTGCCTACAACTGACGACCCCGCAAGGCCACTCTGCGAGCATACCAGCGTATTCTCGCCCACCCGCGAGCCGTGGCCCACCTGCACCAGGTTGTCGATCTTCACCCCATCGGCAACCTCGGTGGCGCCCACCGTGGCGCGGTCCACGCAGGCATTGGCCTGCACATCCACACGGTTGCCAATCACAGCAGGGCCCGATTGCGGAATCTTCTCCCACTGCCCGGCATCATTCTTGGCAAAGCCAAATCCATCCGCGCCAATAATCGCGCCGTTTTCGAGCGTGACATGGTCCCCAAGCCGACAGTGCTCCCGTACCACCGCGTGCGCATGGGCAAAAAAATCCGTGCCAATCTCAGCCCCTTCATATATCACCACATGGGGCAATATCCGCGCCCGCGGGCCAATCTTTGCCTTGGCCCCAATCACCACATAGGCGCCAATATGCGCCCCCGTGCCAATCTCCGCCGTTGGGTCCACCACTGCCGTGGGATGCACGCCCACGGGATAGGCCGGCGGCTGATAAAAGAGCGCCAGTGCGCGAGAAAATGCGTGGTAGGGGTTCTTGACCCTCAGCGTCGCCGCTGAAATCTCCGCGAACTCCGGCTCTACAATCACCGCCGCCGCACGCGTCGTCCTTGCCAAACCCGCGTACTTCGGGTTTGAGACAAATGTGATCTCCGCCGCTCCAGCCTCTTCAATTCCGCGCACGCCGGTGATTTCAACCTCCGGATTGCCGCGCAACTCCGCCCCCAACGCCTTCGCCACGTCGCCTAGTCTCATAGTGTGATTCTATCTCCGCCGCGCGCCGCAAAAAAATCGGGGCCGCCTTCTGGCCGCCCCGCTGTTCAAGCCTTATGCCCTTTATCGCTGCGTCATCGCGGCCAGCGCCTCGGGGTAACGCCCGCCAATCACCTTCACCTGTTCGGCGGCTTGTGTAATCTTTGCCACATCATCCGTCGTCAGCGGCAAGTCGATTGCCTTCAGGTTTTCGTCCAGCCGGTGCAGCTTCGTCGTTCCCGGTATTGGCACAATCCACGGCTTCTGCTTCAGCAGCCACGCCAGCGCAATCTGTGCCGGTGTCGCATGCTTCTCCGCTGCAATCTTTTCCAGCACCCGCACCAGCTCCAGGTTGGCCTCAATTGCCTCCGGCGCAAAGCGCGGCAACGACGCGCGAAAATCCTTGGTGGAGATGTCGGCAACCGATTTGATCGTGCCCGTCAAAAATCCACGGCCCAAGGGCGAGAAGGGAACCAGCCCGATTCCAAGCTCCTCAAGCACCGGTAGGATCTCCGCCTCGAGCACCCTCCACCATAGCGAGTACTCGCTCTGCAGCGCCGCGACCGGCTGCACGGCGTGTGCCTTCCGGATTGTCTCCGCGCCCGCCTCCGACAATCCAAACTGCCGCACCTTGCCCGCCGCAATCAAATCCTTCACCGCGCCCGCCACTTCCTCAATCGGCACATTTGGGTCCACGCGGTGCTGGTAAA